>JBILJE010000399.1:0-5180 GCA_044377395.1 Rariglobus sp.
GGCTCTGCGCCATGAGTAAACGCCTGCCTACCCGCTCGTAACTTTGTTTGATACTGAGCCCCTGCTTGCGGGCCGTTTTCACCAAGCGCTCTCGCGCCCTGTCGTAGAGGCGGGCGTCCGTCGGAAACCGCACCGCTTTTGTCTGCACCGTGGTGTCCACATTAACCCGCTCAATCTGCGCGGGCGTGATCACCTTCATCTTTAGACCCGTGTCGATCGTTGCCTTGAGCATCGCCTCCGCCCCGGCTTCCCCGAGCCGCTTGCGCCACCGTGACATGCTCGAGGGGTGGATCGGCATCTCATGCTCAAAAAACTGCGTCCGCTAAAATGCTGCCAGTAGGGATTCTCCACCCACTGGGCCAGCACGACATCGTCACTCAGATCATTCCCGATACTTCAAATAATGCAGCGCCACCATCAGGTTCGTGCTCCCCCTTGGAGCGCCGTTGCTCGGGTCGTACGTCTGCCCTAATTGCTCGTCGAACACGGCCCAGTTCATCTGCCGTCCCATCTTCACTAACGCATGGCCCGCATCCACCAAACCCTCCAACTCGGTTCGGAACAGTTCCCGCTGCGCCAGGTGGACGGTGGCTTTTGGATTCATCGCGTTTTCCCTGTTTTTGTTGGCAGGGCTAAACTTAGCCAAGGAAACAGGACGCCATTAAAAACCTCAAATAAATACAATTAAGCAGGTTATGAATTATTCAGGGCCGACTAAATTATTGGCATAATGAAACCGACTGCCGTAAACCCCTGAAATAATACATAAAAAAAGCCGCAGCCAGTGAAGGCATGCGGCTCGCGATGAAACTTATAAATTAAAGTGGTTTACCGTCAGCGCCGAATGAAACGGCAGTACCCCTAGTTGTGGACGTATTAGTCGTCGACTGTTTAATTACATCAGTAGGCGCGACCTGTGCATGTTGCAGTGTAAAAGCTTCGGTACCATCTTGCACAAACGTAAAAGCAATTGAAAGGTCAGCATAACCCTTGCTCACTTTTGAAATATACTTAGTGACTTCATTAGCAGGTATATTACCTGCGGCTAGAGTAAGTGCGGAACTTGTCACAGCACCTTGAGCGTCAAGAGTAATAGTAATTACATCGGTAGCAGCAATCCCTGTGTACTCAGTTGCGATCTGTTGCATGGCGGCACCAATTAGGCGAGCATCGTTGACCATTGCCTTGGCAATGGAGTCAGAGCGCACCTTTTGGAAGGCGGGGATGGCCATGGCGGCGAGCAGGCCGATGATGACCACGACAATCATGATTTCGACGAGGGTGAAGCCCTTGTTGGAACGGATATTTTTCATAACAGTTTTACGTTTGATTTAAGAAAGGCTCAAAGGTGAGCAGTTGCAAAAGTTGTAGAATCAAACGCACCTCAGGCAAGGCTAATTTCAGGCCAGAACACCCTGGATGCATTAGGGGGAATCCCCTAGGGCTGATACCCATTCGCGTTCAAGATGAGCGTAACTCAATCGGTTCTTGATGGCGGAGGCCTTTGGGCGAACACCGTGAGCTCAGGGATGTTCCTCGATAGTTTCGGTGGGTAAACGATCCGGACTCGGATTCAAACCGTTAACCACTGATGCTCAATAATAAACACTGATCCATCCTCAGCGATCGCGATCGATTACGCCCCCGCCTGTAAGTTGCCTCGGTTTGAGTTTTATCAGTGGGGATAAGTGCGCATCAGTGGTTAACCGGCTCGATGCTGGGTCTCCGATCAGGCTACCCACCGAAAACGTCGAGGGTCCCTGCTGGACTCCTTAACCCCTTACTCAAAAGCTAATTAGTGTAACCCTTCGCTAGGGCAATAAAGCGTCCCAAGGGCGCAGGCGGCAGGCCTTCGCCCCCCCCCCGCACGCCCTACCAGCGCCGCGCGTTACGCTACCCGCGCCACGCGCCTACCGCTGGCCCCAGCTCGACTCACTTGGCCCGCTTCTTCGCCACGACCTTCTTCGCCGCGACCTTTTTGACCGCCACTTTTTTCACGACGGCTTTTTTGACCACCACGACCGGCTTCACTGCTTTTTTCACAACGGCAGTCTTCTTCCCAGCCACCACTTTTTTGACAGCCGCGACCGTCTTCACGGCTGCTTTTTTCGCAACGCCGGCTTTTTTAACGGCCTTCTTGGCTACGGCCGCTTTCTTCGCGACGACGGGCTTCTTGGAGGCGCCTGCCTTTTTAACGACAGTCTTCTTTAAGGCGACGGCCTTCACGACCTTCTTAACTGCGGTCTTCTTCGCGACCGCCTTAACCGCTTTTACCTCCACCGCTTTTTTGGCCACAGGCTTGGCTGCAACGATAACTTCGGCCGTCGGCGTGGCCACGGACTCAACCGGCTTCGGCTCTTCGATCAGCTTGGAAATATTGATCGATTCCGCGTCCTTCCACAGGCGCTCCAGCGCATAATTACCGCGCTGCTCCGGGGTGAAAATGTGCGCCATGATCTGGTAGGCGTCCACCACCGTCCAGCCGCTGCCATAGCCGCCCACTTCCATGCCGCAGATGGGGTGCTTCACCTCATCCAACACCCGCTCCACCTCGATGCGCAACGCGCGCAGATGGGGATCGGAGTTACCGGTGGCCAGCACGAGGTAATCGGTAATCGTGGACTTACCGCTCACTTTGAGCACCCGCAGATCCTCGGCTTTTTTGTCGGCGAGGGCGCGGACCATCTGCTGAACTAAGGTGAAAATGGGATCGGGTGTAGGCGTGTTCGACATGTTATTTTTGGCGATAGAGGGAGTTTTCCCGGATATATTCAACCGTCTTGTGCGGAATCATAAAATCTATCGGTAAGCCCCGCGCCACGCGTTGCCGCACTTCGGTGGAACTCAGCTCCACTTGGTGCCCCTCGCACCACTGAAGTCGTACCCCCAGACCGGTAATTACCGCGTCGTGGCTCCCCTCCCAGCCTGGGCGGGCCAAGGCGATGAAAGTAACCTTCTGCACCAACTCGCCAATCTCGCTCCACTTGTTCAGTTGCGCGACCTGATCCGCCCCGATCACCCAGCACAACGCAGCACCCGGATACTGCGTTTCGAGGTAACGCACCGTATCAATCGTGTAGTTAACCCCGCCCCGGCGCACCTCGTAATCGCACACCGCGAACCGCTCGTCACCGTCCACAGCGGCTCGCACCATCGCCAGCCGAGCCTCAGCCGAGGCCTGAGGCGTACCCGGTTTTAACGGCGCTTGTGCGGCCGGGACCCAAACCAGCCGGTCGAGCCCTGCCTGCTCGTACGCGTCCTGCGCCGCCAATAGGTGGCCAAAGTGCACGGGATCAAAACTCCCGCCCATAAAACCAATCTTCATGCCGCAAAACAAAGCGTGCTAACCCCGCCCCGCAAGGCCGCGTTTGCCTCCCCCCAAAACCAGCATCAAGCGCAACCCCGTAAACGCATCGTTCGTCAAAACAAGCGATCGCAGAGGACAAGAAGCCAAGCCATGTGCAACAAGCCTCCGACTCTAAAGACCGCGGGTGGCCGCAAAGAGGCTCAAACGGCGCAAAAAACGGAGCTCTTTCATCTGGGGTTTCCTTTTGCGACTCCTGCGCTTTTTTGCGGCTAAATCATCCGATATTTATCCCTGAAGAAATGGCCCTGGTTGGGACTTTTTGTGTCATTTGGTGTTTTTTGTGGCCAATGGATAAGTGTGCTATCCACCGAAAACGACGAGGAACACTGCCCTTGCGACCCTCGCCGTCATTGACGGCCCTTTGCGTTAAAAAATTTCAATGATGGCCCTTATTCAAAAACGGGGATGCCCCCGTTTTTGAGGTTTGCCCGCCGCCCCTCCTCTGTCCGTCTTACGACCAATCATGAGCTTCGACTTCGACACCATCCCGCAGCGCATCGGCACCGATTCGCAAAAATGGCAAAAATATGCCGGCCGCGACATCCTCCCGCTTTGGGTGGCCGACATGGATTTCCGCTCCTCGCCCGCCATCATCGCCGCCCTGCATGAGCGCGTGGAGCACGGCATTTTTGGCTACGCCCGCCCAACCGCCGCCACCGTTTCCGCCGTCACAGATGCCCTCACGGCGCGCTACGGCTGGACCATCGACCCGACCTGGATCGTCTGGCTGCCGGGCTTGGTTTGCGGACTCAACGTCACCGCCCAAGCCTTCGCGCACCCCGGCGAAGAGGTGCTGACCCTCACCCCCGTTTACCCGCCCTTCATGACCGCGCCTAAAAACAGTGGCCGCGTCTCGGTAACGGTGCCCTTCGTCCTCGACGCCACCACCCAGCCCGGCCGCTGGACGATCGACTGGGACGCCCTCGAAAAAGCCGTCACTCCCCAGACCAAACTCTTCTTTCTCTGTAACCCCCACAACCCGCTCGCCCGCGTCTGGCGCCGCGACGAACTGGAAAAACTCGGCGAGTTCTGCACCCGCCACGACCTCGTGCTCTGCTCCGACGAAATCCACTGCGACCTCATCCTCGACGCCGCGCTGCCGCACATCCCCGCCGCCACGCTTTCACCAGCCTTGGCCGAGCGCACCGTGACGCTCATGGCGCCGAGCAAGACCTACAACGTCCCCGGGCTGGGCACCTCCTTTGCGATCATCCCCTCGCCCACCCTGCGCGCGCGCTTTGTGCGTGCGACGACCGGAATCGTCGCCGAGGTCACCACGCTGGGTTTCGCAGCCTGTGAAGCCGCCTACCGCGACAGCGAAGCGTGGCGACAGGACCTGCTCGCCTACCTGCGCGGCAACCGCGATTTCCTCCTCGATTTCCTCGCCCGCGAATTACCCCAGCTCCGCATCGACGCCCCGATGGAGGCGACCTACTTGGCATGGATTAACATCGAGTCGCTGAATCTCACCGACCCGATCGCCCACTTTGAAAACCACGGAGTTGGCCTGAGCGAGTGCGCCTTCTTTGGGGCCAAACGCGGCAGTCACGTGCGTATCAACATCGGCTGCCCGCGGGCCACCCTCGCCGAGGCCCTGCGCCGCCTGAAACTCGCCATCGCCGCGCTCGGTTAATCCAAAATCCGCCGCGCCCAAGCCGGATTGGGCAGCGGCTTAGGCCTAGAGTGCCCAAAAAGCCGATACCGGAGGCGGGCGACCAACCGGTAGATCGCGTCAAGCCATCCCATCGGCATCACGGCCAACAGCCGCGCCAGCAAACGCCCGCACCCGCCCAGCTCCCCCAGTGCGGCCAAA
>JBILJE010000029.1:0-17430 GCA_044377395.1 Rariglobus sp.
AAACAGTCGATCTCTCGGTGGTCGACGACCTGCCGACGGTGGCCCAGATCATCGAGGCGCTGCGGCCTGCATTTGTGATCGGTCGGGTACTCGCCGCTGAGGAAGTCAAAGCCGCAAATTCGCCTGAGAAACTCGCGCGCCACCTCGGTGCGTTGGACGGATTGCCGATCACCTTCGTGTCCCATACCGAACTGAAGAAACGGGTGCCGCAAGCCATCGGCCTGATCCGCACCGGCGACACCACGCAGTACGGCAACCTGATTTTGGAGTCCGCCTGATGCCATTTTCAATTCAACCGAATTAAAACCCGACCACTGCCGCGATCACGTCAGTAGCGACCCATCATCCAACCTTAAAACAACCGGATTTTTAACCACTAATGACCACTAAGATACGCTAATCCAGAAGAGATGAATCCTTGGTTGTATTAGCGGAAATTAGTGTTCATTAGTGGTTAAATGGTTCGTTTGTATATCTTTGAAGGCGAAATGGTATAATGCCATTTTCAATTCAAACGAATTAAAACCCGACAACTACAGTGATCACGTCAGTAGCGACACGAAGTGATGAATCATGGGTTTTTATTAGCGTTAATTAGCGTTTATTAGCGGTTAAAACGGTTTGTTTGTATTTCTTTGAAAGCGAAAAGGATCGGTTTCCACCGCCGTTTTTTTTCCTTAGCACAAAAAGCGGCCCCAAGTGGGGGCCGCCTCGCTCCACTCCTCCTCACAAATCCAACTGGGACCGGAGTTCGGGGAACTTGCGCAAATCGGCCTTGGCTTGTTTGCGGAAGGAGCCAATCCACCTTTTCAAGGCGAAGCCGGCCTCATCCCGCATCTGGGTGGAGGCGATCGCACCCTGATCGGCAGCCTTTGATTTGCCATCAAGAGCGACGAGTTCATCAACCTGAGCGATATAGGCGGCGAGCGTCGCCTGCGGGAGCTTACGTTTGGCGAGCACCGCCGTGTAAGGCTCCTGCTGGGCGGTGGCATACGCGCTACGGATCAGGGTAATGAGTTTCTGCACATCGACAGGCATCCGACCACCCGCTCCGAGCGCGGTACGCACCTCCTCGGGGAAGTTGGCCTGCACGGTAGCTCGATAGGCGGCGAAATCCTCCCGCACACTGGTCAACAACTGGTCGCGGGTCTTGTTGGCGGAGCTGGAAAGGCTCACCGCCTGCTGCCGGGCGTTAAAAGCCTGCTGGGCGGCCAGGTGCAACGTGCGCCCCGCCTCGATTTCGACGACACTGTAGCTCAGTTGGGCAAGGACATCCGGCCGCGCCAAGGTCGTCTCGATCAGCGAGGCTGACACGGTCAATTCATTGGCCAGTTGCTGATTAAAGTCGGCCCGTGGGGCGGACGGCGGCGGGGTGGGCAGGGGAGCGATTGCGGTACCGACGGATTCAGGAGCAAGGGAGGGAGACATGGTTGGGTAATGAAACGTCGCCACGAACCCACCGACGCAAAGGCGAAGGTGTGAAGCTCAAGGCTTGGCGGTACGGACCCAACAAACGGCATCAGGTAACTGGAATCGTCGGTTTAATTGTAGCAATCGCCGTCGGGTAGCTAAGGATCGTCGTCTAAGAGCTAAGCAAGGACGTCCGTTAACTAAGCAAGCGCGTCATCCTGCTAAGTGACGCCGTTCGAGAGCTAAGCCGAGTCGTACGGAGGCTAAGGATGGCCGTAATGGTATTAAGGAACCGAGTTCGGTAGCTTAGGAACCCCGTCTCAGTGCTAAGAGACCTCGTCTTGGAGCTAATAACCCTCGTTTCGCGCGAAAAAACGCCGTTCGCATGCGAAGGGCGGTCGGCTAGGACTAAAAAGTGGAGGTCGGATGTGAGCTGAGCCAAGGGGATTTCTATTATGTGAGCATCAACTTAGAAAGCAGGTCGGCCTTGTCTTTAATCACCGCGTTTTTGTCGAAATGTGATGATATCATCGACTCAATTTCATGCTTTTCCGCCTGATTCCCCAGTGTGGGGATAGCCCATTTTCTGCCCGGATGCATGGTGTCCCACGGTGAACGTTTATTGGCGCGAGTCGTGGCACTATCACCGTGTTTACCTAGTCCATGGCAGGGGCCGACACCTTTGTTCCAAATGGGCCCAAACAGGCTTAACATGAACTCTTCTACGGCGGCCTGCATGCCACTTTGTATGGTTGCCGCACGGTAATGAAAGTCCTTTAGGCTTAGGTTCGACTTTTCTATGTTACGGGCGTGTTCCTTTAGCCGATTGTATAATGATTTGCCCTGACTTTCGATTGATTCAGCGAAGGCGTCGGACGGGTCGGCTTTACCGACATAAATGGGGGTTTCTGTCGCCGAAATCGGTTTATAGGCAGCCTCCGTTTTACCGTGGTAGTAGATTGCGTAGACCCCGGAGCCCCAAAACGGTTGGGCGGTTATTTGGGCTAGTGGTTTTTTTTCTTGGGCGACAAAACTAAAGGCAAAGAACTTTGCTATACCATCGGTGCGACCGAGGGTGATGCCTACCGAACCATATTTATGAGGGGCGATTGCCTTCAGGGTTTTATCCAGTGCGGTGAATGCCTTTCCTCCGCTTTCCAAGAGTGCCTCATGGCTGGGTGTCGCTGGTGGTTGACCAACCGTTGCGCCCTCTAATTCCGTAAGTTTAATATAAAGCTGTTCGGCCGCTAGGGCGGCAGCCTCAATGGCTTTTGCGTAACGATTGGATTTTAACACGAGAGGTTGAAGGGGTAAAGGTCAGCAACGCGGTTTTTCCGTCGCCGTGGGGCGTACGTGCGGGCCGATTTTGGCGGCCACCGAAGCCGCGACAACCCGCGCTAGTTCAACCGGCACCGCGTTGCCCAATTGGCGCATGCTTTCCGACCATGATCCAGGGAAGATGTAGTCGTCGGGGAATGTTTGTATGCGGGCCGATTCGCGTACTGTTAAATAGCGAACGGTGTCGTCGGCGTGGCGCAGCATGTTTTCGCCGCCGGGCACGCCGTGATCGCCTGCCTTCAAAGCTTTGGCGGGTTCATCAAGCGGACTGCCGGTGTGGCCGGGATAGCTGCGCGCGCCAGGTTGCAGTCGATGGTTGATGGTTCCGGAATTGGCATAGGGCGCAGGAAGGCCGGACAGAGCGTCGCGGACCGTGCGCCAGCGGCTCGTCGTCGCGATGAGATCGCCTGAGCGGAGCGACTCGATTTTACGCAGAAGCTTTGCCGGAGGTTGGGTGAGACGACCCTTTAGTCCGTGTCCGGTCCAATAGTCGTTGTTGATGTATTTTGCGCGGATCAGGTCGTCCTGGGTGTGGGTAGGGCCGGGGAAAGACCAGCCGATGTTGAGGTCGTTGCGGAAGCCAACGAAGAACACGCGGTGTCGGCGCTGGGGGACGCCATAGTTGGCCGCATCGGCGAGATTCAGGGTAACATTATAAACGAGTTCGTTTTGATGATGTTGCGAAGTGTGGTGTCGCTGTAGTCTGCGCAGATTCACCGGCCAATCGACGTTGTTCGAAACAGGAAACTGGGGGTAGGTTAATTGCAGGCGGATAAACTCGACGTAATTGGAGAAGGCGGGACGCAGGAGCCCCCTGACATTCTCAAAAATGAAGGCGCGCGGCGCCAATTCGCGCACGGCGCGGACGGCCTGGGGAAACATATCGCGGTGGTCCTGATCACCGCGGGCCTTCCCTCCCATTGAAAAGGGCTGGCATGGGGGACCGCCGGCAACGAGATCCACCGGGCCGAGCGGGGTGAAACAGGTCTCTCTGACGTCGCCCTGAACGATATTCCAATTGGGGCGATTGAGTCTTAGGGCCGTGCAAGCGTCGCTATCGCGTTCGAAGAGGGCGATCGTATCGAAACCGGCGCGTTCAAGACCGAGTGCTAGGCCACCGGCACCAGAAAAAAGCTCGATAGATTTCATGAATTCGAATTTTGGTGCCCGTAATTAACGTGTCGAGCAAAGCCGTTACCGCAATAAGTGCGCTACATAAAAGAATAACCAAAAAGTAAGAACGTGAGATCCAGCCCTCACTGTATCCATGTAACGGCCCGACCCCATTTTTACGGTGAGATCCAGCCCTCACTGTATCCATGTAACGGCCCGACCCCATTTTTACGTCGTCGAATTTGATCCGACGCGCAACCTCTTCCCCGAATCGATGAAGGGTACGAACGTGGCCGAGCCGTAAACGCTGGCAATGCGGCGACGCCGATTGCGGTCGAGCTCAGCGGGTCGGGCCGTTACATGGCTACATAAAAGAATAACTAAAAGTACGAACGTGAGATCCATCCCTCAATGTATCCATGTAACGGCCTGCCCCCAATTTTACGTTCCGAGCCGCTCGAGCCGCGCTAACTACGCTCATCGCTGAACTTAGTACTCGGGTTTAACCCGAACGCCGAAGTTTTAACCACGGAATTCACAGATGAGCACAGATAACCTCACGTTACTGAATTTAAAGACAGGATGAAAAACGGGGATCAAGTTGAGTTCGTTTACCTCCTAAGGGATTGTATCTGTGCAATCTGTGTAATCTGTGGTTGGTTTGAACTTCGGAATTCAGGTTTAACGCAGCTCGTACTGCCGGCAGGCGTTTTCTCCGAGGATTGACCGGCGCTCATCATCGGAAAGCGGCGCAATCCAGCTCTCGACGGTTTGTTTCCAGCGCCCGTAATCGCAACCTGCCAAGCACACCGGCCAATCTGAGCCGAACAGTAGGCGACTCGGCCCAAATGCGCCGAGAACCACATCGAAATAGGGCTGAAGTTGCGCGGGCGTCCATGTTGTCACGTCGGCCTCGGTGACCATGCCGGAAATTTTGCAGGCAACGTTCGGACGGCGGGCCAGCTCGTGGATGTTGCGTGCCCACGGTTCGAGTTCACCTTCGGCGATGCGAGGCTTGGCGATGTGATCGAGGATGAAAACTTGCTCCGGGTGACGATCTACAAAGCGGATCGTGTTGGGCAGGTGGCGTTCGAGTACCAAAATGTCGTAGGCAAGGCCACGCTGGGTGAGCGCGTGGATACCACGGTTGAAATCCTCGCGCAGCATGTAGGCGTCATCGGACTCACCTTGAAGCACGTGACGGACGGCGCGCAGCTTCGGGTGGATGCTGAAGCGGTCGAGGTGGTCATTGATGGCTGGATCGATCAGCGGCACCCAGCCGACCACGCCACGGATGAAATCGTGGCTGGCGGCGAGGGAGAGCAACCAGTCGGTTTCAACCAGCGACTGGCGGGCTTGTACGGAGACGACGCCGTCCACACCGGTGGCGGCGATCGTCGTGGCGAGATCCTCAGGGAGAAAATCGCGCCGAATTGAACCCCACGATGGTGGAATCCAGCCGTAATCGGCCTCGGTGTAGTGCCAAAAATGGTGATGCGAATCGATGATCATTTTTGGGTTTAAACCTCCACGTGGATCTTGGTGATCGCGCCTGGGTTAGCGGACCAATCGGCAAGGGCTTGGCCGGCCTCGGCGAAACTCACGGTGCGGGTGACGGTGTCGGCGATAGGGTAACGACCCGATTCTAGCAGGGTGATGACGTCACGGAAGTCCTCTGGAGTGGAGTTGCGCGAGCCCATGATATCGAGCTCCTTCATGACAAAGTATTTGGTTTCGTAGGACACCGGTGCTTTGGCGTAACCGATGTACACCACGCGTCCGGCGAAACACACCTCGTCGACGGCAGCGGTGAACGTTGCTGGATTGCCCACCGCCTCGATGGCCACATCGGGTCCATGACCGTCGGTGTAGGCCTGCAGGCGCTCATGGAGGTTTTCGGTGCGGGAGTTGATGGTGTGGGTGGCGCCGGCTTTTTTGGCGACGGCGAGTTTACTGTCCTCGATGTCCACAGCGATGACGGTAGCCCCGCGGTGGAGGCCAGCGGCGGCGATAGCACCCAGGCCAATCATACCGCAGCCGAAAACCAGCACGATGTCACTGGCGGTCACCCGTCCTCTGGAAACGGCGTGAAAACCGACGGCTAGGGGTTCAACCAACGCGAGTGCTTGCAGGTCGAGGCTTTTGGCTGGAATGAGTTTTTCCCAGCGGGCGGTGATCAAATCGGTAAAAGCGCCGTCTTGTTGCACGCCGAGGGTTTGGTTGTAGCGGCAAGCGTTGAAGCGTTTTTGCCGGCACGAACTGCATTTTCCGCAGGTGGTATAAGGCATCAGCGTGACCGCTTGACCAGGGACAAACTCGGCCGGCACGCCAGCGGTCACTGCCTCGATGACAGCGGCGATCTCGTGGCCTGGAATACGCGGATAGCTGACGAGCGGATTGCCCCCACGAAACGTGCTCAGGTCCGAGCCGCAGAAGCCGAGGCGGCGGATGCGCAGGAGGACTTCGCCGGGCGCAGGGCTGGGGGCGGGCTTTTCGCCGTAGGAGAACTGGCCAGGAGCGTCGATGAGTAGGGTTTTCATAGGGGCAATAATGGGATCGTTAGCGGGCTGCGTGAGCTGGGCTTAGTTGTTCTCAGGGCGGCCGGAGGACCAGGTCAGGTTATGGACTGGTGCGAGGATTTTTAAAACATCGGCGAGGAGTTCGTTGTCGAGGGGAGCGGCGGCGTCGGCGATGTTTTGCAGTACACGGGCGGGGCTGGCGGTACCTACGATATGGGTGTGAATCTCCGGGTGGGCCATGGAGTATTGCAGGGCCAGTTTTCCAAGGTCGGCACTGCGGGATTTACACAGGGCGGCGGCTTCGGCGCATTTGGCAACGATCGTGGCGGGTGCGGGATGCCAAGCGGGCGGGCCCTCTTGGCTGAGCAGGCGCATCGCCAGCGGGGCGGAATTGAAAATGCCCACGCCCTTTTCCTTGAAGTACGGTAGTTGGTCGGCAAGCGCGGTGTCGTTAAGACAGTAGTGGCAATAGCTCTGTATCTGGTCGACGGCGACGCGGTCCATGACGGCTTTGTAAAGACGCACGGGCAGGCAGGAGATGCCCACGAAACGTACTTTACCGGTTGCCTGAAGCTGGCGCAGGGCAGGGATGGTTTCGTTGACGATCTGGTCGAGGTCGCCGAATTCCATGTCGTGGACTTGGATGAAATCGATGTAGTCGACGCCGATACGGGCGAGGCTCTCATCAACGCTGCGGGTGACACGCGCGGCGGAGAAATCAAAATCCGCGATGGTCGGGCCGTAGCGGGCGACTTTGGTGGCGAGGATGTAGCGGTCGCGGGCGACGGTTTTCAGGGCCTTGCCGAGCACGGTTTCGGCCTTGGTCGCCCCGTAGTAAGGCGCGGTATCGATCAGGTTGATGCCGTGATCGAGGGCTACGTGGACGGAGCGGATGCCTTCAGCCTCGTCGATATCACGGAAAGCGGAGCCGAGGGAGGAACCTCCGTAAGCGAGAGCGGAGACTTTGACGCCAGTGGCGCCGAGGGTGCGGTAAATCATGGGGATTAGGTGACGGAACTACATTAGCCGAAACCAATGCGTTGCTGAATAGCCGAGCTTGTCGCCTATATGGACATGATTTGCGCGTGCCAGGGCTCCGGGGCGGGATAGTGGCCGCTTTGGCCGATTACCGATTAGGGGCGCGCGCTACTCGACTTAAAAACGTTGCGCCACTCGTTGGCACATTGCTGTATTCCCGCTTTTCCCATCATGGCTACACCCTCGCTGATTCAGGAATTTGAACGTGCCGGACAAGGGCATGTTTTCGCATTTTATAACGAGCTTTCGCCTGAGGCGCAGCAAGCTCTGCTGGCCGAGGCGGCCGAGATCGATCTGGCCGAGGTGGATCATCTTACGCGCACATTGCTATCTAAGGATGCCGCATCCGGTCTCGACCTCACTGGCTTGGCACCCGCTCCTTACGAACGTCGCCCTGAAAATGGCGGTGATGCAGCCGCCTGGAGCGCGGCCAAAGTGGCAGGTGAGGCCGCCTTGCGTTCAGGTCGCGTAGCCGCCTTCACCGTAGCTGGCGGGCAGGGTACACGCCTCGGTTATGACGGTCCCAAGGGCACTTACCCCGTCACGCCGATCAAACACAAAACACTCTTTCACGTTTTTGCAGAGAAAGTCCGTGCGGCCGGTGCGCGTTACGGCAAACCGATCCACTGGTTCATCATGACCAGCCACGTGAATCACGGGCCGACTGAGGCTTTTTTTAAGGTAAATGGCTACTTTGGCCTCGCCGAGACCCAGGTTCATTTCTTCCGGCAAGGTCGCATGCCGGCTGTCACTCCTGAAGGTAAAATCCTGCTCGAAACCAAGGGCACCATCGCCATGTCGGCCGATGGCCACGGCGGTTCGCTTCGCGCCCTCGATCGCAGCGGCGCGCTCGATATCATGGAAAAGGAAGGCATCGATATCCTGAGCTACTTCCAGGTGGATAATCCCCTGGTGCGGGGCATTGATCCGGCGTTCATCGGCTGGCATGTTCTGCGTGGCTCCGAGATGTCGAGCAAGATGGTGGCCAAGGCCTACGCCGGCGAGAAGGTCGGCCATTTCTGCGCCCAGCGCGGACAAAATATCGTGATCGAGTACTCCGACTTGCCGAAATCTTTCCAGGAGGAAATCGACCCTGTCACGGGCGCGCTGCGTTACATCGCCGGCAGCATCGCCATCCATATTCTCGATACCAAGTTCATCCGCCGCATGGCCCGCGGTTCTGATTCCCTCCCGTTCCACCGCGCCGATAAAAAGATCCCGACGATTGATGCGGCGGGCAATCCTGTGAAGCCGGACAAAGCCAACGGCGTTAAGTTTGAAATGTTTGTTTTCGACGCGCTGCCTTTTGCTGCAAAGCCCGTAGTCATCGAAACACCCCGCGCAGACGATTTCTCGCCGGTTAAAAACGCCGAGGGGCTCGATTCGCCCAAGACCTGTGTGGACGATCAGCTCCGCCAGTTTGCACGCTGGTTCAAAGCCAACGGTGCTGTGGTGCCGACTGATTCCACCGGCCTGCCACCTTTCCCAATCGAGGTGTCGCCACTCTTCGGGTACGACGAGGATTCTTTTGTGAACGCTTGGAATAAGCTCGTGACCAAGCCAGTGGTCGCCGCCGGCCTCTATCTCGAATAATCCACCCTGTTACCAGCGCCCAAACCATGAGCACACTCACCCTGATTCAAGCCGCCGGTCAGTCCGGACAACTTCTTCCCGAAACTGTAAAGAACCTGGCCACCTGGTTGGGAGCGTCGCTGCCGGCATGGGCCGTGGCCAGCATTGACGAACTCGTCGCCAAGGCAGCTTGGGATGAGCTTAACAACCGCTTCTACCGCGACCTCGAGTTCGGCACCGGCGGTATCCGCGGCCGTACCATCGGCCAACTGCCCACCTCGGTTGAGACCGGCACGCTCGGCGAGCAAGGCACCCCCAGTTTTGCCGCCATCGGCAGCAACATCCTTAACGACTTCACGCTCACGCGTGCGACCATCGGACTGTTCCGCTACACCCAGGCCTATCTGGCTGAGTCCGGCCGCGCCGATATTCCTGCGTTGGTGATCGCTCATGACGTGCGCCATTTCTCGCGCCATTTCTGTGAATTGGCCGCCTCGGCTTGGACTAAACTCGGCGGTAATGCCTACATTTTCGAGGGACCACGTTCGACTCCTCAGCTGAGTTTCACGGTCCGCCACCTGCGCGCCCATGCCGGCGTGGTGATCACGGCCAGCCACAATCCGCCCCACGATAACGGCTTTAAGGCCTACTTCGAGGACGGTGCGCAGGTCGTGGCCCCGCATGACAAGGGGATCGTTAATGAAGTGAACTCGGTTCCCCTCACCGAGCTCTCGGCTTATCTGGAAAAGGACCTGTCCCGCGTGGTTACGCTCAAGCGTGCGACCGATGACGCGTATCTCGCCGTCGCCAGCAAGGCAGCCATCGACCTGTCGGTGTTCAAGAAAACCAAGCTCAAGGTCGCCTTTACTAATATCCATGGCACGGGCGGCGTGATGTCAGTTCCTTTGTTGGTCCACGCCGGCGCCGAGGTGCACGAGGTACACGAGCAGGTCGCTTTCGATGCCCGGTTCCCCTCGGTGAAATCGCCGAACCCGGAGAATGCCGAAGCCCTGTCACTCGCGGTGAAACTCGCCGAAAAACAGCATCTGGACGTGGTTTTGGCCACCGATCCCGACTGCGACCGCATGGGCGTGGCTGTGCGCGGTCCCGACGGCAAAATGCACTTGCTCACGGGTAACCAGATCGGCGCGCTGCTGGCTGAGTACCGCCTGACCAAATACAAGGAGCAGGGAGTTATCCCAGCGGCGGGTTCCGATCACGTGGCCATCATCAAGACCTTCGTGACCACCTCGCTGCAGGATGCGATCGGCCGCGGCCATGGCGTCAAGGTCATCAACACGTTGACCGGCTTCAAGTGGATCGCCGCCAAAATCAAGGGTTACGAAGATCAGCTTAAGAAGGCACTCCTCTCCAAGCAGGGAATCGCGCTCGATTATGATGCGACGCCATTCGAGACGCGCGCCAAGCTGCTCCAGCAGCACAGCACGTTCTATGCTTTTGGCTGCGAAGAGAGCTACGGCTACCTGCCCAACGACTATGTCCGCGACAAGGACGGCAACGCGGCCTGCCTCATGTTTGCCGAGCTCTGCGCGGCGGTGAAGGCGCAGGGTCTGACCGTGCCGGAGTACCTCGACAGCATTTACCTCAAATACGGTTTCTACCTCGAAGGCGTGGTTAACCTTTATTACGAAGGCGCGACGGGCGCCGCCAAGATCAAGCGCATCTTGCAAACCTACCGCTCAGCCCCGCCCAAGGCGTTTGGCGACGTCGCGGTGACCCGCTTCCAGGACTTTGGGGTCGAGGTGTTCCGTGATGCGGACAATGAGGCCATTCCGAAGCAGGACTTGTATTTGGTCACGTTGGCCAACGGCTACAGCTTCGCGGCACGTGGGAGCGGCACTGAACCGAAGATGAAGTTCTATGTCTTCGCCAGCGCGCCGGTTAAAAACGCCGCTGAGTTGGCAACGGTGAAGACTCAGGTCATGGCCGAACTTGATCGCGTAAAGGCCCTGATCGAAGCCGACGCACAGCAGCGCGCCGAGGGCTGAGCCCGTTGGTATATCCCCACGAAAAAGGCCCGACGTCATGTCGGGCCTTTTTTGTGCAACGCGTGGGCAGACCGGTTGCGGGAAGCGGGTTAGTGCTTCACGTGGACGGTTTCGCCCTTGGGCTGGCCGATTTGGGCGAGCAGCGTCCCGAACCAGGGCGCGGTGGTGTCGAAGGGCTTGCCGCCTTTGATGCGGGGGAACTCGATGGCGCGCAGAACTCCGCCTTGGTCTTCATCGTGTCCGATCACGCCGCTTTCGCGACGCAGGGCGCATTCCACGGCGAGGTCAGTACAGCTCTTGATCAGGCGCAGGTCGGCGGCGTTGGCAGCAGCGGCACGGGCGAAATAACCGCTCTTTTGCACGAGCACTTTTTCGGCGCCCAGCATCTTGGCGAACTGTTCGCCAAACCATTTACCCGGATTGATTGCGTCGAGTTTCACGTGGCCGAAGGCGTCACGGGGAACCTCTTGGCCCTTGGCCTGCATCTCGGCGATGATCGACTCAACGCCGGCACCCTCGCTGATGAAGATGTTAACGTTGTCGACGCGGTCCATGATCGCCTTGAGGCGGGTGGCTTCAGCGGCGAGATCGACCGCCATTTCGGGGATGAAGACGGCGTGGATATCGAGGTTTTCCCTAGAGAGGCCAAGCCCCGGGACGAACTCCTCGCGATCGAGAATCTTGCGGTATTCAGCGGCGGTGGCGGCGGTGAGCCAGCCGCAGTTGCGCCCCATCACCTCGTGGATGATGAGCATGCGCGGGTTGGCGTTGTGCTCGGAGACGACGTTGCGGAAATAGCGCGCACCCTGTTCGGCAGCGGTCCAGGCGCCGAGGGATTGGCGGATGGGGAAGACGTCGTTGTCGATGGTCTTGGGCAGGCCAATAACGGAGAGGCCGTAGTTGTTTTTGGCGAGGAATGCTGCGAGGTCCGCGGCGGCCGTATTGGTATCGTCACCACCGATGGTGTGGAGGATGTCCACGCCGTCTTTGATGAGCTGGTCGGCGGCGACTTTTTGCGGGTCCTGACCTTCTTTGACCAAGCCGCGCTTCACGCAGTCTTTGACGTTGGTGAGCTTCACGCGGCTGTTGCCGATGGGGCTGCCGCCGTGCGCATGGAGAATGGAGGCGGCGGCGCGCTCAGCGGGGCCGATTTTGTAGGAGTCGCCGAGCAGCAGCCCTTTGTAGCCGCTGTGGTAGGCGATCAGCTCAATGTCGGGGGCAATCTCGGTGTAACGCTCAATCAGGCCGCCGACGGCGGAGCTGAGGCAGGGGGCGAGTCCGCCTGCGGTAAGGAGGGCGACTTTTTTCGGGCGGGCGGGAGAGGTGGGCGTGTTGCTCATAGCGATTATAGAGTGGGGGGAATGGAAGGGGGCGGGAGGCGTCGTCGGCAAGGTGAAAGCATGCCGGCGAAGGCCCTGTTATTTGGTCCCCAATGTCAGTCGGATCACATCGGCGGCGTGGTAACTGGAGCATTCCGCTGGGAAGAAGCGCGCCAGGTGCGCGACGTCGTGACCGGCGGTGATCATCGGCGGCTCGACGTGGTTTTTGTAGGTTTGGCCAAGGCCGACGGTGGCAAGAAGACAGTTGCACAGGCACTTCCGGTTGGTGGTGGCGTCCTCGGTTCCTCCTTTGCGCAGGAAGTTGCCTACGGGTTCACCTCCGCAGCGATAGCCGACGGCACCGTCCGGCTGGGTGTAGACTTCGCGCAAATACCCGAGATCGCAGATGCGCGGGCGATCCTCGTAGCAGCCGGGGCTCGACAAGGTGTTCGGTAGCTTAAGAACCTTGAAGGGGAAGCCCGTCGGCGAGGCGAACGGATCGGTGAAAATCTGGGTGGTTCCCGCGCGGACCTGAGCGCCCACCTCTTGCTTGAGTTCGGTGCCCATGCCCGACTCTTCGCAGAAGGCGAATGCGGTGCCAATCTGCACACCAACGGCACCCTGTTGCTGGGCTTCTGCCAGGCGTTCGGGCGTGGCGTGGGCACCCGCAATCCAGAAGGGCAGCCCGAGAGCGCGGATCTTGGCCACGTCGGGCAGGTCCCGCTCTCCGTAGAGCGGCTCGCCCTTGGCGGTGAGTTGTAGCGGGCCACGCGGCGGGGCGTTGTGGCCGCCGGCTGCCTCGGTCTCGACCACAAACCCATCGACTTGACCGGAGGATTTGCGCGCGAGCGTCATCGCCAAAGTGGCAGAGCTGACGATGGCCAAAAAGCGCGGGCGTTTTAATGGAGTAACAGGGGCTTTGAAAAACTCGGTAGGATCAAACGCGCTAAAGGCCTCTACGGGGGCTTGGTCGGGGCTGACGGGGGCGGTGACGTCGATCTTGAGTTTGGCTGCTTCACCGCGGGAAAACTGGTCGAGCACCCCGGGGATTGCGCGGGGGATGCCTGCGCCCATGAGCACATAATCCACTCCGGCCAGCATCGCGCCGTACAACGAGGGCAGGGTGGGGAGCTGGATTTTCTCAAGCAGGTTGATGCCCACGACGCCGGCGTGGTTTTCCTTGGCGAGGAAAACCTCCACGAAATTGGCGATCACCGTGAGCTCGTTGAACGCCGGGCTCGCGGTGAGCGTGGGCATTTCGACGGACTTAAAGGGTTTGTCGGCCGGCTTGCCTCCGGGGACGAACCACTCGTTGAGCACCCGATTGGCCATGGCGGGAATGGGGAACTGAGAGAGCGCTCGGCGCATGTCACCGGCGAGGTCACCGAGCTGGAGGCGGCGCGAGAGAACGACGGCCAACAGGGTGCCGGAGACGACACCGAGTTGCCCTTGCTGCGAAACAGCGCGGGCGAGAGTCCAGTTGGAGACTCCGACGCCCATCCCTCCTTGAATAATGATCGGCAGTGACATAGCCAAACACTCAACCGGCGAGGGCCGGTGCATGAAAGGTGCATTTGCCTTCAGCTGGCAGTGTGATGGAGTCTTAATCGGGCCTATTGGATCGGCTTATAAGGGCGGCGGAAGGGAACTTTCGGGCGCTGGCTCCGCGGTGCGCTTGAGTTTGAAAAAGGCTTGGATGAGCGTACGGCATTCGTCTTCGAGCACGCCCCCTGCGGTGATTTCGAGGTGGTGGTTGACGCGGGGCAGTGCGTTCAAATCGGTCGCGCCGCCCAAGCAGCCCATTTTGGGGTCGGGCACTGCGTAACAGACGCGCTTGAGTCGAGACATCAGGGTGGCTCCGGCGCACATCGGGCAGGGCTCTTTGGTGACGTAGAGGGTGCAGTCCTCAAGGCGCCAGTTGCCCAGCTTGGCAGCGGCCTGGGTGATGGCCAACACCTCGGCGTGGGCGGTCGGGTCTTGGGCGCTTTCCACGGTGTTGTGGGCGAGCGCGATGACCTCGCCGCCGTGTTCGATGACGCAACCAATGGGCACTTCGTCGCGCCGCCACGCGTCGATCGCTTGGTTGTAGGCGAGGCTCATAAAAAACGTGTCGTCACGCGAAAGCTGTGAGGGGAAACGTTTTTCAAATGGACACTCTTGAGGGCGGGAAGAAGGCATGGTGGAGGCAATGTGAACGGTGCGCCACGAGCGGCGGGCCGAGGAAAAACTTGACTAAGGCGGACGAAGGGTGGCTTACAAGTAGCTTTTATACACTGAATCGTTCGCATGCTCATACTCGTCCCAGGCCTCGTTGCCGCTTTTAACCATGTCTGAATCCTCTGACGGCAAATCCATTGAAGTTGAAGGCAAGGTCGTCACCGTGCTTCCGGGGACGATGTTCAAAGTTCAGCTTTCCAACGGGCACATCGTGCTCGCCCACATCTCGGGAAAGCTGCGCAAAAACTTCATCAAAATCGCCGCCGGCGACGGCGTGAAGATGGAGATGAGCCCCTACGATTTGGAGAAGGCGCGCATCACCTACCGCATGAAGGACGTCAACGCTCAGCCGTTCGTTCCCCGCAAGCGCCGCTATTAAAAGCCCGCCTCGCCCCAATCCGATTTTTTCCATCGACGCCGTCTTTTCGACGGCGTCTTTTTTTTGCCCGTGCCCGACTCATCTTCCGCTCCTGAAAAGCCCCACCTTGGCCTGCCTTCCGGGCTCGACGAGCCGATCCGTGATTTTGGTAACTCGCTCACCCTTGAGCGGGGGCGTTCGGACCGAACGCTGGAGGCCTATGAAAGCGACCTGCGCCAGTGCGCGGCACATCTGGCACGGGCGGGCGTTAAAACCTGGCAAATTGCCACAGCCGATCAGGTGCGCGACTGGATGTACTCGCTGAGCACCGGGCAATCGTCCGCTGGCGACGACTACACCGAGGCCAGTCTGGCGAGAAAACTTTCTGCGCTGCGGATGTTTGCCCGCCACCTCGTGCGTGAACGGGTGCGCCCCGATGATTTCACCGAGCTGCTTCAGGGCCCCAAGCTCCACCGCAAAATGCCGGGCACGCTTAACGCCGAGGAGATTGACGCGCTCTTGGCCGCGCCGGTCGGCGGCGACGCCCACGCCCTGCGCGACCGGGCTATCCTCGAGTTGTTTTACTCCAGCGGCCTGCGGGTTTCGGAACTGGCCGGATTGATGATCCAGCAGGTGGATTTGGAGTCGGGTTTTTTGCGCGTGTTCGGTAAAGGCGCTAAGGAGCGCGTCGTCCCGGTGGGCGGCAAGGCGGCCGAGGCCCTCGGCGCCTATTTGAGCGCCGCCCGCCCCCAATTCGTTAAGCCCAAAACCGGCAGCCAACTCTTCCTCAGTGAGCGCGGTTCGGCGATCTCTAGGCAGATGCTCTGGGTGTTGGTCAAAAAATATGCCAAGCAGGCCGGCATCGCCAAGACCGTGAAGCCCCATTTATTGCGCCATTCCTTCGCCACCCATTTGCTGACCGGCGGGGCCGACTTACGCTCAATTCAGGAGATGCTTGGGCATGCAAATATATCGACTACACAGATTTATACTGCTGTTGAGGAGCGCCGGCTGATTGAGCAACACGCGCAATTTCATCCCCGCAACCAAGGTTCTAAAAAAGGTAGGGTAAAAACCCCTTGACGGGTTGGGGATTCACGGCGTCATCGTTCACTTTTAACGGCCTGTGAAACTCAACGTAATCGTCACTCCCGCCACCATGCGAAAACCGCATGGCAACTTCGCGGGGACATTGCGGACGGTTGCCACTGAACACCGCCCGGCCTCCCTGCCGGGCGTCGGCCCCAGTCAGGATTTCTGTTTCCACTCATGAGCGACAAGATCACCCACGAATGCGGTATCGCGATGGTTCGGCTGCTTAAGCCGCTGTCCTATTACCAAGAGAAATACGGCACGCCGCTTTGGGGCTTCACCAAGCTTTTTCTGCTCATGGAAAAGCAACACAACCGAGGCCAGGACGGCGCCGGTGTGGCCTGTGTTAAAAGCGACATCGCCCCGGGCGAGCCGTACATGTTCCGCGATCGGTGCGTGAAGACCAATCCGCTCGACAAGATTTTCAAAAACCTGCTCAGCCAGTACAACGAGAAGGTTGCCACCGGCGAGATTCACCCTGAGTTCGCCGAGACCGTTAAAAAGCACTTCGACTTCGGCGGCGAGTTGCTCATGGGCCACCTGCGCTACGGCACCAGCGGGGGCTACAACATCTCCTCCTGCCACCCTTATTTCCGTCGTTCGCCCTGGCCCACGCGCAATCTCGCGCTGTGCGGCAACTTTAACATGACGAATACCGAGGAGCTTAACCGCTCGCTCATCGCCATGGGCCAACACCCGATCTTCGCCACCGACACCCAGGCGATGCTCGAAAAAATCGGCTTCTTTCTCGATGAGGAACACGAGGAGCTGTTCCGCAAGTTGCGCGGAGAGGGCCTCACGCCTGAAGCCACTTCGCAGCGCATCAGCGACGAACTCGACCTCGCCCGTGTCATCACCCGCGCCTCAAAAAAATGGGACGGCGGATACACGCTCTGCGGTCTGATCGGCAATGGCGACGCCTTTGTCGCCCGAGATCCTTCAGGCATTCGCCCCTGCTGGTATTTTCAGAACGACGAAGTCATCGCTTTCGCCTCCGAGCGCGCCCCGCTCATGACCGTGTTCGACCTCACGATCGACCAGCCTAAGGAGGTCAATCCCGGGCATGTCGTGGTGATGAAGCGCAACGGCCATGTGAGCAGTTCGCCCTTCACGGCGCCGCTCCCGCGCACCTCGTGCTCGTTCGAGCGCATCTATTTTTCGCGCGGTAACGACATCGACATCTACCAGGAGCGTAAACTCCTCGGTGGTCGCCTCGCTGATCAGGTCCTCAAAGCTGTCGGCTACGACTGGGAAAACACCGTTTTTAGCTTCGTTCCCAACACCGCCGAGGTCGCCTACTACGGTCTCATGCACGCGCTGCGCGAAAAGCGTCGCGACGAGGTGAAGAAGGCTGTTCTTGCCGCCGCGTCGGCAGGAGAGCTCACCGATGCACTGCTTGATGACCTCATCCTGCGCAACTGGCCGCGCGGTGAGAAGGTCGTCTC
>JBILJE010000030.1:0-17420 GCA_044377395.1 Rariglobus sp.
TGCTGGAGGTCGTCACCTTTTACCCGATGTTCCGCCGCGCGCCGATCGGCCGCCGACACATCAAGGTTTGCCGCACGTTGTCTTGTGCCCTGAGCGGCGGCTACAAAACCTGCGATACCTTCGAGAAGGAATTCTGCACCCACCGCGGCGAGATTTCGCCCGACGGCGAAGTCACCGTCGAGTTCGTCGAGTGCCTCGCTTCCTGCGGCACCGCCCCCGTCGTCATGATCGACGAAATCCTCCACGAAAAAGTGGATGTCACCAAAGCCAAGCAGCTCTCCGCGCAGATCAAAGCCGAGGCCGCCGCCCGCAAGTAACCCTTACGCTCATCGCCATGCCCGCTCCTGAACAACGTCGCATCATTTTCCAGCACATCGACGAGCCCGGTTATACCAACGACATCGACTGCTACCTGCGCAACGGCGGTTACGAGGTCCTCAAGAAGTCCGTCGGCCGTAAGCCTGAGGAGCTCATTGACGAGGTCAAAAAGTCCGGCCTGCGCGGTCGTGGTGGCGCGGGTTTCCCCTGCGGCGTGAAGTGGGGTTTGGTTGACCGCAAGAGCGGCAAGCCGATCTACCTCATCGTTAACGCCGACGAGTCCGAGCCTGGCACGTTCAAGGATCGCTACATCATGCACCAGGATCCGCATCAGCTGATCGAGGGCACGATCATCAGCTGTTTCGCCAACAACGTGAAGCAGGCCTACATCTACATCCGCGGCGAGATGCCTGAGGGCGCCCGCATTTTGGAAAAAGCCATCGCCGAGGCACGCGCCAAGAATTTCGTTGGTCCGAACATTCTGGGTACGGGCTACTCTTGCGAAATCTACGTCCACCGCGGAGCCGGCGCCTACATCTGTGGTGAAGAAACCGGCCTGATCGAGTCGCTCGAAGGCAAGCGCGCCAACCCGCGCATCAAGCCTCCGTACTTCCCGGCCGTGCTTGGGCTTTACCAGTGCCCGACGATCGTCAATAACGTCGAGACGCTCTGCCAGGTGAAGTACATCGCCGACGTCGGCGGCGAGGCTTACGCCAAGATCGGCACGCCCAACAACACCGGCACGCGCATCTTCTGCGTCTCCGGCCACGTGCAGCGTCCCGGTTACTACGAGTTCCCCGCCGGCACCATCACCATGGGCCAGCTGTTGAACGATGTCTGCGGCGGCCCGCTGCCCGGTCGCACCTTCAAGGCCGTGATCCCCGGTGGTTCGTCCGCTAAGATCTTGCGCTTCGGCGAGCGCTTTAAAGGCAAGCGCAAGGTGGGCGCCGAGATGGTCGATTACGATTGGGGCGTGGAGGATGTTCCCATGGACTTCGACTCCCTCGGCATGATCGGCACGATGGGCGGCTCCGGTGGCGTGATCGTCATGGACGACACCGTCAACATGGTCGAAGCCCTCGCCAACATTAACGCCTTCTACTCCCACGAGTCCTGCGGTCAGTGCACGCCCTGCCGCGAAGGCTCTCTGTGGATGAAGAAAATCTCCAGCCGCATGGTTCACGGCGATGCCCGCCCGCAAGACGGCGCGCTGCTCAAGAGCGTGGCCGACCAGATTCCCGGCCGCACGATCTGCGCCTTCGGAGAAGCGTGCTCATGGCCTACCCAGAGCTTCATCGCGAAGTTCACCGACGAGTTTAACAACTACCACGAGGCCAAAAAACAGCCCAAGCCCGCCGCCGCCAACGTCCTCGTTTAATCTGATTGTTGCCCACGAAACACACGAAATAACACGAAACCCAGCAGCCCAATCCTCAGTTAGACCATTTCGTGTCTTTCGTGTGTTCCGTGGGCTAAACCTCCTTTTCCTTTCTCAATGATCCAGCCAGCCAAACCCGACCTCGTCACCGTCAACATCGACGGCAAGGAGATCGCCGTGCCCAAGGGCACCAACGTCATCGAAGCCGCCCGCCTCGTGAACGTTGACGTGCCTCACTACTGCTACCACCCGAAGCTCGCGGTGGTCGGCAACTGCCGCATGTGCTTGATCGAAATGGGCACGCCCGCCTTCGATCCCGCCACCAAGGCTGCGGTCATGGACCCGGCCACCGGCAAACAAAAGATCAACTGGATACCGCGCCCCCAGATCGGTTGCGGCACCACCGTTTCACCCGGCCTGCACGTCAAGACCACCTCACCGATGGTGAAGGACGCTCGTGAGGGCGTGATGGAGTTCCTCCTCATTAATCACCCGCTCGACTGCCCGATCTGTGACCAGGCCGGTGAGTGCAAACTTCAGGAACAGGCCACCGGTTACGGCCGTGGTTACTCGCGCTTCATTGAGCAAAAGAACGTGAAACCCAAGCGTACCCAGCTCGGACCGCGCGTCACTCTCGACGACGAGCGTTGCGTGCTTTGCTCGCGCTGCATCCGCTTCTCCCGCGACGTCGCCGGCGCGGATGTCCTCGGTTTTGTTGATCGCGGCAGCTACTCCACGCTGACCTGCCACCCCGACAAAAAGCTCGATCACAACTACTCGCTCAACACGGTCGATATCTGCCCGGTCGGCGCGCTTACCTCGACGGATTTCCGCTTCAAGATGCGCGTCTGGTTCCTCAAGCAGACCAGCACGATTTGCACCGAGTCCTCGGTAGGCGTGAACTCGGTCGCTTGGTCCCGCGAAGGCACGCTCTACCGCATCACCCCTCGCCGAAACGACGAGGTGAATGACACCTGGATGGCCGACTCCGGCCGCGTGCTCTATAAGCAGGTTCAGGCTACGGATCGCCTCACGTCGGAGACTGAGCTCGATGCCCTTATCGCCCAAGCCGCTGCTAGCTTTAAGGCGTCCGCTGGTGCAATCGCCGTGGTCGGTTCGGGTCGCAGCTCGGTCGAGGAGCAGTTCCTGACCAAGAAACTCGCCGCCGCGCTCAACGCTTCCGTTTCTCTCGTTAGCCGCACCGCCCAGGGCGACAAGCTGCTCATCTCCGCGGACCGTAATCCCAATGTCCGTGGCGCTCTCGTAACCGGGCTCATCTCCTCGTTGCCGGCCGCCCAGCTTACCTCGCTCGCCGCCGACATCGACTCGGGCAAGGTGAAGGCAGTGGTTTCGATCGGTGAAGACCTGATCGCCGCCGGCCTCACCGCCGCGCAACTCGCCAAGGTCGCGGTTGTTTACCTCGGCACCCATGCCAACGCGACCAGTGCCGCAGCCAAGACGGTGATTCCGACGGTCACCGTGTTTGAAAAAGCCGGCTCGTTCGTGAATCAGCAGTTCCGTATTCAGAAGTTCATTCAAGCGATTCCGCCTTTGGCTGGCGCGCACAACGACCTGTCCGTGCTTGCCAAGCTGGTCGCCGCCGCCGGAGCCGCTGCACCTGCTGATCAGGTCGGCACGCTCTGGCCTCTGATTGCCGCCGAGGTTCCGGTTCTGTCTTCGGTGCTCTACAAAACTATTCCCGATACGGGCGTGCTTCTCGATGCCACAACGTGGCGGGCACTTCCGTTCGTCGAAGACCAGACCCTTCATTTCAAGCCCGCTGCGCTCGCCGCCGCGACCGTCTAACCCAGCCGCGCTGCCATGTTCGACCTCTACTTCGAAATTCCGCATTGGATCCGCCTTATTCTGCAAGGCACCGCTGTGATCCTCGTGCTCTTCCCCATCGCAGCCGCGTGCTCGATGGCCGAGCGCAAAATCTCCGCCTGGCTCCAGGGGCGTCCCGGCCCCAACCGCACCCTGCCTCCGCTACTCGCGTGGGTGCCCGGCATTTGGGTACTGCAAAAACTCGGCATCTTCCAGCTCGCCGCCGACGGTGGTAAATTCGTCTTCAAGGAGGACCCGGTTCCCGGCCACGTTAATAAACTCTACTTCATCGCCGCGCCGATTTTGGCCATGATTCCTGCGCTCACCACGGTGGTCGTGGTGCCGTTTGGCGCGTATTTGGATTCCGCCGGTAAACTGGTTCCGTTGGTTCTGGCCAACGTCGATATTGGCCTGCTCGCCGTGTTCGCCGTTTCCTCGCTCGGTGTTTACGCCGTGATCCTCGCCGGTTGGGCATCCAACTCGAAGTATCCGTTCCTGGGTGCTGTCCGAGCCTCGGCCCAGTTGGTCTCCTACGAGCTTTCGATGACGCTGTCCGTGCTGCCGGTGTTTCTGTGGATTAACGCCCCCGGTGGTCAAGGCACGCTGAGCCTGTTCGACGTGGTGCAAAGCCAAAGCCAGCCCGGCTTCTGGGGCGGGGCTTGGTTCGTGTTCACCATGCCGCTGTCGGCCTTCATCTTCTTGGTTGCGCTCTTTGCGGAGACCAACCGCCAACCGTTCGACATGCCTGAATCCGAGTCCGACTTGGTCGGCGGTTTCCATACCGAATACGGTGCCTTCAAGTGGTCGCTGTTTTTCGTGGCCGAATACTGCCACATGGTCATCGGCTCGGCTGTGTTCATCCTGCTGTTCTTTGGCGGTTGGAATCCGCTGCCGTGGGTAACCCTCACCGACACGGTGCAGGCGTTGGCCCACGTTATTCCGGTTGCGACACACCCGCTGTTCATGGGCGCGCTCGGCATTGGCATCTTCCTCGTGAAGATCTGCCTCGCGATCTTCTTCTTCATGTGGGTGCGCTGGACGCTCCCGCGCTTCCGCTATGACCAGGTTATGAACATCGGCTGGAAACAGCTGCTGCCGCTGTCCATCGCCAACCTGATCGCCTACACGATCGGCATCGCCCTGCTGCAAAAGTAACCGACCACAACTCTCCCGCACCATGGCCGTCATTCAAGTCGAACGTAAACCGCTCTCCTTCCTTGAGCGCACCTACATCCCTCAGATCGTTGGTGGTCTGCGGACCACGCTGAGGCATTTTTTCAAGCCCACCGTCACGCTCCAGTATCCCGAGCAACGCCCCGAGATTTCCAAAAACTACCGTGGCGTGCCCACGTTGGTCATGGATCCCAACGGCCGCGAAAAGTGCGTCTCTTGCCAACTCTGTGAGTTCGTCTGCCCGCCCAAGGCGATTCGCATCACGCCCGGCGAAATCCCCGCGGATTCGCCCAACGCGCACGTTGAAAAAGCCCCGCAAGCCTTCGACATCGACATGTTGCGCTGCATTTACTGCGGGCTGTGCCAAGAGGTTTGCCCTGAGGAAGCGATCTGGTTGCAAAACCAGTTCTCGATGAGCGGCTACACCCGCGCCGAGATGGTCAACAACAAGGCCAAGCTCTACGAACTCGGCGGCACCTTGCCCGACCAGCATCACAAGTGGGACAAGAAAAAGGCCGCCGAAGCCCACGGCAATGGCCACTAAGCCGCCTGAAGTAACGAGTAGTGAGTAGCGAGCATACCTAAACAGCCCAAACGCCAACCGCACTCCTCCGACTACTCGCTACCCGCTACTCACTACCCGCTACTTTACCAAACCATGTCTACCGACATCTTCTTTTATCTCTTCTCGGCCCTCACGGCCGGTTCCGCGCTCGCGGTGGTGCTTTGCAAAAACACCGTCGCCTCCGCGCTCAGCCTGCTGGTGAGCCTGGTGGGCGTGGCCGCGCTGTTCATCCTGCTCGACGCCTTTCTTTTGGCGGCGCTCATGGTGTTCGTCTACGCCGGCGCGGTCGTGGCGCTGTTCCTGTTTATCGTGATGCTCATCGATACCTACGGTGGGGTGCGTAAACCCTTCAAAAAGGCGACGATCGTCGCCTCCGGTTTGGCTCTGGCCCTGCTGGTGACCGGCCTCGCGACCCTCGCCCAGCGCGGTTCGATCGCGACCCCCGAGTTCGCGGCAACCGCAGCACCGCTTGTCCCTGTCGGCGCCAGCCTGCGCGCTTACGGCGAACAACTTTTCACGACCTACCTGCTGCCCGTGCAGATCGTGGGTTTTCTTCTGCTCATCGCCATGCTCGGCGTGATCGTGCTCAGCAAAAAGTTTGAAGGCTTGGAGGACGTTAAATGAACGTAGGAATTAACGAATATCTTTATCTGAGCGCGGTGCTCTTCGCCATCGGCTTCTTTGGCGTCTTGCTGCGCAAGAACACGCTGGTGATCTACATGTGCCTGGAGCTCATGCTAGTCGCCTCTACCGTCGCGCTCGTCGCGTTCTCGCACTTCAACCGCACCATGGATGGCAACGTCTTTGTGTTCTTTATCCTCACCGTCGCCGCTGCCGAAGTGGCAGTCGGTCTCGCCATCATCGTGGCGCTGTTCCGCCGTCGTCAGACCATCCAGGTCGAAGAGCTCAACGCGCTGAAAAACTAAGCCTCTACCCACGTCACCGTGCCTACCACCGTTTTTGGCTTACCGCCACTTCTCGTCGCCCTCGTCACCTTGTTGACGCCTCTGGCCTCGGCCGCCGTGATCGCGCTGTTCCTGCGCCGTCAGGGCGCCATCGCCTCGCTGGTGTCGACGTTCACAGCCGCGCTCATTGCGGCCGGCGGCCTGTCGCTGGCCTACACCGGCGCACGCTTCACGGACTCGGCCGACTGGCTGACGTTGGGCAACTTCACGCTGTCGCTCGGCATCAAGTTCGACGATCTCTCCGCGCTGATGATCTCCATCGTCGGTGTGGTCGGCCTGTGCGTTCATGTGTTCTCGCTCGGTTACATGCACGATGACGCGGCCAAGGCCCGCTACTTCGGCGGCCTGTCGATCTTCATGTTCTCCATGCTCGGCATCGTGCTGGCGGACAATTTGTTCATGATTTTTATCTTCTGGGAGTTGGTGGGTTTCAGCTCCTACGTGCTGATCAACCACTATCACGAGAAGCAGTCCGCCGCCGACGCCTCCAAGAAGGCGTTCATCGCCAATCGCGTGGGCGACTTCGGTTTCCTGCTGGGCATCATCGCCTGCTACTACGCCTTCGGCACGGTTAACCTCTCCGAGATCGCCGCCGCCTCGGTTTCGATCGCCGGTGTGGATACCAACGTCATCGCGTTGCTCCTGTTCTGCGGCGCAGTCGGTAAATCAGCACAGGTTCCCCTGCACGTCTGGTTGCCTGACGCGATGGAGGGCCCGACGCCCGTCTCGGCACTGATCCACGCCGCCACGATGGTGGCTGCGGGTATCTTTATGCTCTGCCGCCTTGAGCCGCTCTTCGCGATTTCGCCGCTGGCTCTCGACGTCGTCACCTGGATTGGTGCCGGCACCGCGCTCTACGCCGCGCTCTGCGCCATCACCCAAAGCGACATCAAAAAGGTGTTGGCTTACTCGACGCTTTCCCAGCTCGGCTACATGGTCGCCGCCTTCGGCTTGGGCCGCCTGAACATCGGCAACGATGGCCTGCCCACCTCGGCCCCGCTCCTCGCTGGCGCCGCCGCTGCGATGTTCCACCTCACCACGCACGCCTTCTTTAAGGCGCTGATGTTCCTCGGTTCGGGCTCCGTTATTCACGGCTGCCACCACGAGCAGGACATCTTCAAAATGGGTGGGCTGTGGAAAAAGATGCCGCTGACCTTCGTCACCTTCACGCTGGGCGTTGCTGCCATTGCCGGCCTGCCGTTCCTCTCCGGTTTTTATTCCAAAGACGCCATCCTCCATCTCGCCGAGCTGAATAACTTCCCGGTCTTCGTGATCCTGTTCATCACGGCGATCCTGACCTCCTTTTACATGGTGCGCATGTGGAAACTGGTGTTTCTGGGCACCGCTCGCAGCGAGCACGCCGCCCACGCCCATGAGGGTGGCATCAGCATGACCTTGCCCCTGGTGGTTCTCGCCGTGCTGGCAGTGGTGGCAGGTTACACCCATGGCCCCCTCAGCGTTTATGGCCACGCTTTCGACGGTGTCTGGTCACAGATTCCGCATGCTGAGGGCCCTGGCGTGTTGGTAATGAGCCTGAGCATCCTCTTGGTCGGCGCGGGTTCTGCCTTCGCCTTCTACAAGCCGAGCAGCGTCGACACGCTGCAAACCAAGTCTCCCGCAGTTTTCGGTTTCTTGGTCGTCCTCAAGGCGTCCTTCGACGGTGCCTACAACTGGTATGTCGCCAAAGTTCAGCAGCGCTTCGCCATGCTGCTCGATTTCCTTGAGCGGATTTTCCTCTCCGGCCTGATCATCCGCGGGCTCTCGGGAGTCGTCGGGCTGGTGGGCATTGGAGCCCGTGCGCTCCATGTCGGCAGCCTGCACGCCTACGTTTATTGGTTCCTAGCGGGTGCAGCCGTCCTTTGGGCCTTCGCTGGTGGTTGGCTTAACTAAAGCAATTTTCGTTCAACAACGTCATGTTCTCCCATCTTCTTCTGCTCTCCATCGCAGCGCCCCTGTTGGCGGCTGTGGTGATCGCTTCCGGGATTCCGGTGCGCTTCGCCAAGTCTGTCGCCGTCTTCGGCTTCTCGTTGCCTGCGCTCATCGCGTTGCACGCCTGGTATCATTTTCCCGTTGGTATCGGTGGCGATTACGCTTACCTGACGGCTTACAATACCGGCCTACATGAACTCGGGATTAACCTCTCGCTCGGCCTTAACGGCATCGCGCTTCCGCTCTTCGTGCTCGCCGGTCTTGTCGGGCTTGCCGCCGGTCTCTACGCCATTCAATCCGGTGCCGAGCGCATCAAAACCTACCTGGCGCTGCTGCTGGTCATGCAGGCCGGCCTCATGGGTGTGTTCGCAAGCGTGGACATTTTCTTTTTCTACTTCTTCCACGAACTCGCGCTGATCCCGACGTTCATCATGGTCGGTATTTGGGGCGGTAAAGACCGCGGCTACGCGGCCATGAAGATGACCATCTACCTGACGGCCGGCGCGATGCTTTCACTGCTCGGCCTGATCGCCATCTACGTGAAAAGCGGTGCTGAAAACTTTGATCTCATTACGCTGCGCCACGCCGTTCTTGAGAACGGTATCGCCGCCGGTGTGCAGACCTACATCTTCGGCCTGCTGATGTTCGGCTTCGGCATTCTGGTTTCGCTTTGGCCGCTGCACACTTGGGCTCCCCTCGGCTACGGAGCCGCCCCCAGTTCGGCCGCCATGTTGCACTCTGGCGTATTGAAAAAGTTCGGACTCTACGGCCTCGTGCAAATCGCCGTGCCACTGCTTCCGAGCGGAGCCGCACACTGGGTGCAGCCGCTGGCCTGGCTGGCCGTCGCCGGCAATATATTGGTGATCGGCTTCATCACCATCGCCCAACGCGACCTCAAGCAGATGGTCGGTTACAGCTCGGTCATGCACATGGGTTACGCGTTTCTCGGTGTCGCCACACTCTCGTCGGTCGGTGCCGGCGGCGTGGTGCTGATGATGGTCGCGCACGGCCTTTCGGTTGCACTGCTGTTCCTGCTTTCGACCAGCATCTATCACCGAACCCAGACCTTTGATCTCAATGAAATGGGCGGCCTCGCGCAAAAAACTCCGGTCCTCGCCGCGTTCTTTGTCACCGCCACCATGGCCAGCATCGGTCTTCCCGGTTTAGCCAACTTCTGGGGCGAACTGACGATCTTCGTCGCCGCGTGGACGTTCTCACCGCTGCTCACCGCGCTGGCTATTTCGGGTGTGATCATCTCCGCGATCTACGGCCTGCGTGCTGCAGCGAAGGTGTTTTTCGGCCAGCCCACCGAGGCCCTCACCAAGGTGTTGGCTGCACAGCCAGCGACCGACCTACGTTGGTCGGAAAAACTCCCGGCGCTCATCCTGATCGCCGCGCTTTTCTTCATCGGCTTCTGGCCCAAGTCACTGTCAACCCCGCTCAACGCAGCGCTTGAATCCGTCTATCCCGCCAAAGTCGTAACCGCGGCCGCCGGCCAATAATTTAGCAATCTGCCCATGTCACCCGAACTCATCCAGGCCGCTGCCGACAACCGCTGGGCGGCCATCGCCCCCGAGCTCTCGCTCGGCTGTCTCGCCTTGCTTCTCCTCGTGTTGGAGATCTTCCTGCCGAAAAATCGGCAGTCGATTATCCCAACTGTAGCCATCACCGGCCAGATTGGTCTGCTGCTCGGGTTTGTGTGGAACCTGCGCTACGGCCCATTCGTGGCTTACGAGACCTTTAGCGGCTTGATTCGCCACACCCAGGAGGGCCAGTTCATGCGCGGCTTCTTTATGCTCACCTCCATTCTGGTGTGCATCCTCGGCGTCATCGCCCTGGCCAAGCAGAAGCTGCCCAAGGTCGAATTCTTTGCCATCACTTTGGTTGTATCCGCCGCGATGATGCTGCTCGCCCAGAGCAATCACTTTGTCCTGTTCTTCGTCGCCCTGGAAACCGTCACCGTCGGTTTCTACATTCTCGTCAGTTATTTCCGGACCAGCCCACTCTCGCTGGAGGCCGGCCTCAAATACCTGATTACCGGCGCGCTTAGCTCCGCCATTTTGTTGTTCGGCATCGTGTTGCTTTACGGTGTGGCCGGTAACCCTACGCTCCCCGGCTCATCGAGCGATTCAATGAACTTCAACGCCCTGCGTGTGTTCCTTGAGGCCAATCCCGATAACTTTCTCGCCAGCGTCGGTATTGTCTTCGTGCTCGCCGGGGTCGCTTTCAAGATTGGTGCGGTTCCCTTCCAGATCTGGATTCCTGATGTTTACCAAGGTGCGCCGACCCCCGTGACCGCCTTCCTTGCCGTCGCCTCCAAGGCCGCCGGTTTTTCGGTGCTGCTCATCCTCACCAAAAACGTATTCGGTTCCTATCAAACCCTGCTCGTGCCGGTGCTTTCCGTCATGGCCATTGCCACCATTCTTTTTGGTAACGTGGCTGCTCTCACCCAGCACAACGTCAAGCGCCTTATCGGCCTTTCCGGTGTTTCCCATGCGGGCTACCTGCTCATCGCCGTGATCGCCGCCTCGACTGAACCCCTGGCTGCGGGCGCGGTTTATTTCTATCTCTTCGCCTACCTGTTGGCCTCGTTCGCCGTGTTTGGCGTGATGACCCATGTGGCGGGCGCCAACGACGCCGACCAAGACCTCGATCATTACACCGGTCTGGCCAAAACCCACCCGTTCCTTGGCGCGATCCTCGCGATTGGTTTGGGCTCGCTGGCGGGCATCCCGCCACTGGCCGGGTTTATGGGTAAACTCCTTATCTTCATCGCCGCGTTCAAGGCCGGCCTCTACACCCTGCTGGCCGTGGCCATCGTCGGTGTGGTGGTCTCGATTTACTACTACTTCGGCTGGATCAAAGCGGCCTACTTCTCGACTTGGACTGCGCCGCTTCTGGAAGGCGAAACCGACACCCGCCCGGCACGCACGCCGTTGAGCCTGTCCGCCGGAATGACCCTCGGTTTACTGGCTGCCGCCACCATCGTTCTGGGTTTCTATCAAGGCGCTTTGGGCGAGTGGTTGTTGGCTAGGTAAGACCTGGATTATGGGCGATACCAAGCGCCGGGCAAAATCGCCCGGCGCTTTTTTGTGTCGTTAACTCCAGTCCTCTCTGCCCCCGTTCCTTTTCGTGTCTAACCGGCGATGAATAAATTTATGCACAACCATTTAACGCACGCCGTGTTGTCCGCTTCCCTGTTGGTCGTGGCCCTCGGCAGTGGCTGCCGCGCCGTAAAAACCGTCGTGGATGCGCCGGGCAAAATTGTCGAAAGGGTCGCGTCGTTAGGGCGTGATCGATCTCCTACCGTCGATCCGGTCGCAGTGCAGCGGGAGCTGCTCCGGCTCACCGATGAGATGACGGCGCAGCTGACCCGTGAAATCGGCGGGCTTAAGATCGGCAATAAACCAATCGAACCGGCGAAGGTTTTACAGGGCCGAATTGATTTCGGGTCGTCGACGTGCGCCATCGTTTCTGGGGCCAATCCAGTCGCCAATCTGCTCGATATGACTGCGTTTCTGTCCCTGACGCGCATGGGTCTGGAAGAGTATTGGGTGCCCCAGTTTTATGGCGAGTCCGGCAGTGTTTTGCTGGCACGGTGTAAGGCCGCCGAACAAAGCCTCTGGCAACTCACCAGTCAGGTGTTGTCGTCGTCCCTGCGGGATGATTTCCGGCGTGAGGTGGAGGCTTGGTATTTGAAAAACCCACGACCTGAGGACGTGTTGGCGCTGCGGGCTGCTGGACTTGCAACCCAGATAATCGGCGCCAAAAAAAGTGGTTCGCCTCATCTGGGCAGTTTGTATGATCAGCTCATTATCGATCCGCTTGGCGGCTTGGCTCCAGCAGCCAGTGAGATCGCCCAGACCCGTTTGTTCGCCGAGCGGGGGCTTTATGTGGCCCAGAAAATGCCGCAACTCCTGCGCTGGCAACTGGAGCTCTTGAATCTCAATGCGCTTTCTTCGCCGGTGGTTCAGCAAGTGGTGGCGAACACCACTCAACTCACGGTCGCAGTGGACCGCATAAGCCGGGTGGCGGAACAATTGCCAGCGCAGGTTGATCAGCAGCGCGAGGAGCTGATCAAAGCGCTTGAGGCTCAGGAGCGCCAATTGACTCCCTTGGTCGGCGAGGTGCGACAGACGTTGGCGGCGGGCCAAGACATGTCGGCTTCGCTTAACACCACGTTGGTGACCTTTGACGCGTTAATGAAGCGCTTTGGAGTGGGGGAGCCGGTGACCCCAGCCCTGCCGGCGGCGGGGGCGGCCAAGGCGCGAGGGGCACCGTTTCGCATTCAGGATTACGAGACGACTGCGGCTCAGCTGGAAAAGACGGCCAAACAGCTGACGGAGTTGTTGGCGGAGGTAAACCAGACGGTGTCACCGGGCAACTTGGGGCGGCTGGCCGAGCAGGCCGCGCCGGTCGTGCAGCAGGCGAAAGCTGGGGGTAAGGAGGTGGTGGATTACGCTTTTTGGCGCGGCCTTCTTTTCTTCGGAATCGTGCTGCTGGGGCTCGGCCTTTATCGTTTTTTGTGCGCGCGGATCTCGTCGGTGCGTCGGTGAAATTCCCCCAGGGTGCCCGGCAGATACCTGTACGGACCCGTTTCGGCTGACAGGGCTCATTTGTTAAAATGGGGCTAATACACGCCGCTGCTCGGCCTGATATAGAATAAAAGATTTGTTTTTCCTGTTTTAAATCTGGGGTAATTTCGTTTCTTGTCTGCTGCCACCGAACCAAGGCCACCGCCAGACCACTACCAAGATCCATGAAGCCGGCCGTTCCCCGCCCCACCGCTACCACCAATTTCCGCCGTCTCGTCGTCGTGGCCGCATGTTTAACAGGCGTGTTGGTCGGCATGGCCGCCTTCACTTTTCACACTGCGAAGGGCACCTCCTACCTCTCCAACGACCCCAAGGCCTGTGTGAACTGCCATGTGATGCGCGACCAGTATGACTCCTGGCAAAAAAGCAGCCACCACGCGGTCGCCACCTGCAATGACTGCCATGTGCCCCATTCCTTTATCCCCAAGTGGCTGGCCAAGGCGGAACACGGCTGGAAGCACTCCTCTGCCTTCACCACCATGAATTTTCATGAGCCTATCGAGGTCAAACCGAAGAGCTTTAAGGATTTGCAGGATAACTGCATGAGTTGCCACGGCGAGATCACCACCGAGATCGCCGACCATAAAACCCTCAGCGACAAGGACCCGCTCAACTGCCTGCGCTGTCACAGTAACGTCGGCCACAGCGCCCGCGGCCCGTTTTAAGGCGCCGCCCTCACGTCGCCCCAGCCCAATTCTCCGCCCCATTTTTTCTAACTCGTCGCCACCCATGACCACCAAAAAAACCATTATCCTCGGCTTCGCGGTCTGCACCGTGATCGGCACGGGGATCGCCTTGCTGTTGCAAAACATCAACCACCGCCAGTTCGAGGCGGAGCAGACCCATTTTAAGGTCGTGGAGTTGAACGAGACCATCAGCGACCCTGCGGTGTGGGGAGCCAATTTCCCCCGCCAGTACGACACCTACCGGCGCACCGTGGACATGGTCCGCACCAAGTTTGGCGGTTCCGAAGCCGACCCCGCCGCTCCTGGTTTCACGACCAGCAAGATCGAGGCCGATCCGCGCATGAAAACCATGTGGAACGGCTACGCCTTCGCCGTCGATTTCCGCGAGGAGCGCGGTCACGCCTACATGCTCCAGGACCAAATCGACACCAAGCGCCAGCAGGTGGTCAAACAGCCCGGCGCCTGCTTGCATTGCCACGCCTCGACCACCGTTCCCTACCGTCAGGCCGGTATCGACGCCGGAGCCCCCGGCGAACTCAAGGAGCCGCTGCTCTCCGCCCACGGTCTGGAACAGCTCAACAAGGGCTTCGTCGAACTGTGCGCCCAGCCTTATGCGGAGGCCGTGAAAAAGGTGGCGCATCCGGTTTCCTGCATCGACTGCCATGACCCATCCAATTCGATGTTGCGCATCACCAAGCCGGGCCTGCTCAACGGTCTCAAGGCGCTCGCCGAGAGCCCCGAGCCATTGCCGCACCTGCCCAGCTTGGAGCGCTGGCGTAAGGGCGACAAAGCCAAGCCCTACGACCCCAACATCGACGCCTCGCGCCAGGAGATGCGCACCTTGGTCTGCGCCCAGTGTCACGTGGAGTATTACTTCAAAGGTGAAGGTAAATTGCTCACCTATCCGTGGCAGAAGGGGCTCAAGGCCGACTCCATTATCGATTACTACGACCAGCCCCAGTTTAAGGACAAAAACCCGTTCAAGGACTGGACGCACAAGGACACCGGAGCGCCCATGCTCAAGGCCCAGCACCCCGAGTTCGAACTTTGGAGCCAGGGCACCCATGCCCGCGCCGGGGTGTCGTGTGCGGACTGTCACATGCCGTACGTCCGCGACGGTGCGGTTAAGGTCAGCAGTCATCACGTGCGCAGCCCCATGCTCGACGTGGCCCGCTCTTGCCAAACCTGCCACCGCACCGACGAGGAGTCGCTGCGCCAGCGCGTTGCCACCATCCAGGATCGCACCGACAAGCTCATGAGCCGAGGACTCAACGGGCTTAGCGACTTGATAACAGACCTTAAAAAAGCCCGTGCCGATGGGCTCACCGATGCCCAACTCGATCCCGTGCGCCAGTATCAGCGCCAGGCGTCGTGGCGGATTGATTTTGTGGGGGCGGAGAACTCCACGGGTTTCCACGCGCCGCAAGAGTCGGCCCGCCTGTTGGGCGAGGCGTGCGATCTGGCGCGCATGGGGCAAGTTCAACTGCTACGCGTTCGCCAAGGTGAAACCGCGGTGCTCCCCGCCGCGAGTAACCCGCCCGCCCCGAACGCTGCACCAGCCTCGGGTGCTCCGACTGCCGCCGCAAAGTAAGCGGCGGTCGGCGGAAACTTAAGACTCAACACCCTGCGCTCACGCGCAAGGCCACGAGGAGTGTGGCAGCGAGGACTGTGGCGGGTGTTAAGTGTGGAGGGTTTCGAGTGTGGCCTTGAGCGTGAGCTCAGGGTCCGGCGTAATACTCACGCCTGCGCACGAATGGTGATATATTGCCGCGCTGGATACAGGGGAATCATTGGGGGATAGGCAGGCCCCAATCGCCGCTTACATCTTAAAGCTGGAACTGAGTTGGAAGACCGCGCTCACAATCGCGAAGGCGATAAAGCCGACGAAGGAAAAAACCCCCAGAAGTACAACCGTGGCGATGATGCTGGTGAAGGCGTTTAATTGCGCCGTGATCATCTTCTGGTAGGTGACAGCGACTTTTTTAAGACTGGGCACTAGGTTGCCGGTGTTTTCTCCCACCGCCAGTTGGTCGAGCACGAGGTCGGGAAAACAGCCGGTGCGCGCAAGCGACGCCGACAACGCCTCGCCTTCCAACACTCGCCCGGTCGCTTCATCGAAGGCCGCCCGATGCACCCGGTTCTGGATCTGCCGCTCGGTCATGCGCAGCGCTTCGCTGGTGGTGATACCGTTCTCTAATAAAACGGAAAGCGTCTGACTGAAGGCGAGGACCGTCTGGGAGACAGAGAATGGCGCGAGAATGGGTATGCGCAGCGCCCAGGCGTCGGTTTGCAGGCGGCCGGGTTCGGTCTGCCGCCAGCGCCAAAACGCCACTGCACTGAAGGCCAGTCCTGCGATCACAAAAATGCCGTACTTGAGGCCGAAATCGGACAGCCCGAGCAGGAGTCGGGTGGAGGTGGGTAATTCGCCGCCGAGAGACTTGAGCAGGGTCTGCAGCCGGGGCAGCAGGAAGAGCATGAAAAACAGGATCACTCCGCCCGCGACAAACATCATGAAGGCGGGGTAGGCGAGGGAGGTGAGGATTTTTTGGCGTAGTTCTTTCTGCTCCTGCAGGTGCGTGATGAGCCGATTGAGCACATCGTTGAGATTGCCCGTGGCTTCACCGGATTGGATGAGGTTGAGCGTCGAGCTGTCGAAGACGGCGGGCAACGTGCTCATGGCGCGGGAGAGCTGGGCGCCTTCGCTGAGTTGTTCCCAAAGCAGTCCGCACAGCAGGCGCATCCGGGGCTCTTTGATGCGTGTGCTTAGCAAGCGCACGGACTCTCCTGCGGAGAGTCCGCTGGAGGTGAGATCGACCAAGGATTCGAGAAACGGCAGGCGCTCGCGGCGGTTGAGCGCGGCGGAGGTCGGGGTTTTGAGCTGCGAGCTGGGAGCTTGGAGCTTGGAGTTTGGAGCGGAGCGCTGAGCGTTGGGGGCTGAGGGCTTTGAGCTGGAGGTGGGTGGCTTTGGTTTAGCGGAGGAGGTCTCGTGCACGCTCACCGGGGTAAGGCCGCGTGCGCCGAGAATGCGCAGGGCATCCTTGCGACTGGGCGCGTTCACCTGATCGGTGACGGTCTGGCCGGAGCGGTCGCGAGCGGTGTAGGTGAAGGAGGGCATGCGGAGGCTTACTTAATGATCAATGGCCAAGGACCAAGGACCAAGGAGCAATGCCCAATGTCCAATGTCCAATGACCAATGCCCAAGGAGCAATGACCAATGGGCAAGGCTCATTGAGCTGGGGCGGTATGCTCGGGGTGGGGGAGTTCATGACTCTAGTTGGCTGTTAAAGCGAGATGCGCGGGGCGATGGATACCCCATTGGTCCTTGGTCATTGGCCATTGGGCCTTGGACATTGGTCATTGGACATTGGTCATTGGGCCTTGGACATTGGGCATTGGTCCTTGGACATTGGGCCTTGGACATTGGGCATTGGTCCTTGGACATTGGGCATTGGTCCTTGGACATTGGGCATTGGTCCTTGGACATTGGTCATTGGTCATTCGTCCTTGGTCCTTGGTCATTCCGCGTCGCGCGGTTATTTTTCGACAACGGTCACGACGCGTAAAACCTCGTCGAGGGTGGTGAGGCCGGTTTTGACTTTGGCCCAGCCGGATTGGCCTAGCGTGCTCATGCCGTTGGCCCGCGCGCATTGGGCCAGGGTGCGCGTGCTTTCGCGCTTAAGGATGAGGTCATGGAGTTCGTCCGTGGGTTTTAGGATTTCGAACAGGCCAATACGCCCCCGATAACCCGTGCCTCGGCAGCGGTCGCAACCGACCGGGCTTTGCAACTGTGTGACTCCGTTGGCTTCGCTTTCGTCCAACCCGAGGATCGCCATCGTGTCCTTGAGCTTGATCGCGGCAATGGGCTCGGGGCGGGAGCAGTCGTGGCAGAGGCGGCGCACCAGGCGTTGAGCGATCACCAACTCGATGGCCGAGGCCACCAGGAAGGGCTCTATGCCCATGTCGATCAAGCGGGTGATCGCACCGGGG
>JBILJE010000237.1:0-5140 GCA_044377395.1 Rariglobus sp.
CGACCTCTATATTTTCAAAGCTGACGAGGGTGGCATCGGCAACGAGCGGGACGGTTTTACGGAATTGAACATCGAGCAACTTGCGATCGACATGCAGGGCCGGTTCGGCCGCTGCGGCTTCGAGGCCGGCTGTTTCGGCGAGCAGCTTCTCGGCGTCGCCAGAACGTGCGTTGAGGGGGGTGACTTGGTGGAATCCCCGCCTATAAAGCAGGCCGAAAAAATCGAGGGTAGGCAGCCCTTGGCGCTCCATGTTGGACGCGGTGAGCATACCACGGGCTGCGACATAATCCGAGAAGGCCGCAGGGAGGTGAGGGAGGAACTCGCCGGCCGCCCAGCTCAGCGGGCCCACCGCCATCTGCCAGCCGGCCCAGCGGTCTTCAAAATAGGGGCCGATTGGATCGGCAAACGTCTGGAAGACCATTCGGTCGGCAAGCTGCTCCTCAGGGAGGTGCGCGGTTCCTCGGTCGATGACCACCGGGTCGCGCCCAAGCCCAGCCACAGCTGCCGCCGAGAAACGCTGGGTGGTACGGCAGAGATTGTCGAAAACCCAACGCTTCTCGACATCGTTGTAGCCGTCCTCGGGCTTTAAATCGACCCCGTCACGGCGTGCCGCCTCGATGGTGGCGTCGTGAAAATCCCCCACGCTCAGTCCCCATTCCAGGTTGATCACCGACGGCGGCACGTCTTTTCCCCGAGCGAGCAAAAAATCGCGACGTTGACGGTAGTAAGCCGCCGCCTTGGCGAGGCGGTAATCAAGGAAGAGGTTGAGCTGAGGCTCGTTCCATGTGGGCCAAGTCGTTCCGCCGGGAGTGCCGGGCCAGGTAGGGCGATACTCTTTTGTAATCGGGTTGTATTTAATCTTACTATAGCGGAGGTCGGAAAAGTAGCCGCCCAGACCGTCCATGCCGTTGGGATGATGGCCCCACTCGGTGCCGTTGAATGATATCTGATGCTGAAAGCCGTGCTCAACGACTCGCCGCAAATCTTCATCGATCTGATTTTGGATTTCATCAGTCGCTTTTGCCGCATAGCTGACGTTCGTGTGGATTCCGGTGGTGTAGCCGGAGCCCACGAAGAGCTTGGTGAGCGCAGGGGCGGCTTCCGCATCTTTCTCGACGGACTCTTTTCTCGCCTTTGACCCTTCTTGAACCTCGGTGCCTTTGGCAACGGTCAGCGGAAGTAAAACACCCGGGTTATCCATGACGGCCAAGGGTTGGTACGTGCCTTCGGCTTTCGCAAGGGCATCAAAATCGCCATACAGCCAGATTCGGCCTATACTGAAGGGCGCTTCGCCTTCGCAGCGCAGGCGCAGTTCTACCTTTCCATCGGGAGCCAGATCCGCCGGAACACGTATCCAGACCGACACCGGCCCCGCTGCCAACTCCTCGTAGGTGCGGAAATAAACGGCACGGCCGTTCACCCAGACCGAGTAGCCGAAAACAGCGGGACGGCGTACATGGATCTCTTGCAGTTCGAGGAGCAGCGATTTCCCGGTTGGATCCACTTGCAGGGGGAGATCCAATGTCGACCCGGTGCCGCGCAGGGTAATAACCGAGTGGGTTTCCCGCAGTGAACCGATTTCGACCGCCAAGGCCTCCGGTTTCACGTCGCCTTGGGTTTTAAGCTCGGTTGCGCTGTTTGCGGCAGCGCTCCACGCCGTTACGCCGGTTGCGGCCTGTAGGGGGCCGGACCCAACAGCGATTATCAGTGCCACCCACCCGCAGGCGAGCGATGCTGGCCCTTGGTGAAATGCGCGCTTGGCCAAGGCTGCAGAGACAAGGAAGAGTCGGGTGAGAGCGCGCATGGGCTTTAGTTTTAAATTAGCCGGCGCACCGGGGTGCGCCGGTCGTGCTTACTTATTGGCTAACAGTTGGTCGACGAGGGGTTTGAGTTTCTCCGCCCACAAGCGGTAGCCCTCAATAGAAAGGTGAATCTTCCCATTCGGCTTTTCCTCCGAGCGGAAAAACTCTGCGCGCACGGTGCCATCTGCTGGGTTCGTCATCTCTTTCCACATATCAGGGAGTAAGTGGACTTTAGCGTCTTTTTCTTGGGCCAGCAGGGTTTCGAGGTGAGCATTGATCTCCTGGGCATCTTTGTAGAAGGGGGCGTCGGGATTGGTATTGGGGAGAATTTTGGAGACGATCACCGGGGTCTGGGGGAACTTTGCACGCAGGTTTTTCACGCACCAGAGCACGCCTTTGGCGGCGCTGAGCGTACCGGTCTCCCGGGAGAAAAACATGTTGTTGTGCCCGATCGCGAGGATCACCAAGCGGGGTGCCAGCGCGGGCAGTGTTGAGCCCTCCACGCCACCTCGGTCCATGCGCCAAAGCAGGCCCTGAGTTTTGTCACCTGCCATCCCTATATTGAATGCGGTGTATTTACCGAATGCATCCGTCCAAGGCTTATTAAAAACCTGTGGGTATTGGGAGTAGGGTGTTTTAATATCAGTCCATTGCCAAGTGATGCTGTCGCCGATCAGTAGGATATCGACCTTTGAGTCGTGATCTTTTTTGAAGTGATCAAGGGAAGTGACCAGCGTACTGTGGGCTGTGACAAACCAGTTCGGATTTCCCGACCCGTCGGCTGACGGGGTATAAGGCAAGTACTCCATCTTTTGGCCGCCACTTTCGGAGCCGGGCCGACGCTTGTAGGCGGGCGTGGCTACGAACTCTAGGCTTTGGGCTGAGAGCGGCCAGCCTTTGATTTCGGGGTCGAGTTTACCCTGATTATAAGGGGCGTAGGGATACTCAAATGCTTGCACAGCTGTGACCGTGAAAGCCAGCGCGGCCAATGAGACGAGAGGCCGGATCAAGTGTGTCAACGATGCGAGAGGTTTGGTTAGTTGCATAGGGGAAAATCAATGGGTTGAGGAGGCGCGGGTGGGGGAGGAAATCAGGGGTGGACGGTGCGTTCGGTGAGGACCCGGAACTGTCCGAAACAGAACCGCTCGTCGGCGTCGCCGACCGTGAGCACGATTTTAAGGAAAAACTCGGTACGGTTGCGCACGGCGTCTGTAAGATCGACGGTTTGTGGGGGGAATTTCCAAGTCTTGCTGTCGGTGCTTTGGGGGTAGTTGTTCTGCCAAGTATTGTCGAACTGGCCGACCTGGGTCCAGGCCTGCCCGTCCGTGCTCACCCAAAAAGCCGCGACGCTGCTGTCCTCGAACGCGCGCGCACCAAATTCGAGAGCGGTGGCACCGAGGGGGTGGTCATTCTTGATGCGGTACACCACGCTTCCTGGTTCGAAGTGGCGGGTGGGGCGGAGCAGACGAATGATCACATCGGACAGATAGTTGGGCTCCGGCTTGTGCGGCACGACATCGAGCCCCTCAATGCTCATGGCACGCTGCTTCCATTCGTCGCCGGTCGTTTCCGTGAAGTCCTCAGCCAGTAAAACCTGGGTGGGGGCGGTTACTTTGCTAAGACGAGGGGGGAAGCCCGGAAGCGCATAGGGGCAGTAGGTCACTTCGACCTCTTGGCCAGGACGCAGGGCCTTATCCAGTGCGCGGACTTCATAGTTCGTGATGGCGGCATTGAGCGCGACCGTGGAGAACATCGTGCCAAGGCCGGGTGCATAACTAAAATCGTAACGCGCCCCGTTATCCAATTCGATACCACCCGGGGCTAGGTTGCCGACGAGTGTCGGTGGGGTAAACGCTTTGATGCGGCCGCGATCTCGTCCGTAGCGGGCGCGGATCGCCGTCACGACTCCGGCTTCGTCCAAATCGATTGAAATGGCGTCGAGTGGTTTGGGCCAAGGCGCGTTCGCCTCTTCGGCGAGCGCCAACTTATCGGCTTCGCGCACGACGGTGACCTTGTCTGAAACCACTAACTCAAGTGAGGCTTCGAGGTCCATGGCAGCCAGATCCTGCGTATCCAGTGTTATACGCTTGCGGTCACCTCGTAGGTAGCGGCCTTCCAGCGTCTGCGGCAGCGCCGCGCGCCGGGCCTGAGTCTGAGCGCGTTCCGCTTGGACAAGGACTTCGACTCCGCCTAGCGGGCTGGTCCGGACGGTAGGTGCATCCGCTGCGTTTTCCGTCATGGCCGAGGTGAGGCGAAAGTGCTGCGCGCCGATGCTGTGGAGCCGCCATGACTTGATCCGGTTGTCGAGCTGAGGGAAACGCAGCGTCACGGCTTGCGTAGGTTGGTCGGTCAGCAGGGAGAACTCGACGGCGTCCGGACCGACGGCATGCAGTGTGACAATCGCCACCGCTTCGGCGGAAGGCAGCGCCACCTCCACGGGATAACAGCCCAACGTGCCGCCACCACGCACCGCATAGCGCGCAGGGAGGATTTGGGAGAGTTCACCGGCCAGCAAGCTATAGGCGCTCCGATACCAGCCGCGTTGGAAAAGTCCGGTCGCTTTGCTGAACATCAAATGCTCACGCGCGGGCACACCCGGTTGTTGCAGATCCCAGTCGCTGCGCGGGTTGGCGGGCGGAGGCACCGGATGTTGGGCGGCTTTTAGCGAAGTGCGGGCAAACCTATCGAGCATATCCAGGGCGACGGCGCGGTCCTGGACCCAGAGTTGCAGGGTGCGCTCGTCTTGGGCCTTGAAGGGGTTGTCGGCGAGGTATCCGCTCCGCTGAGACCACTTGCTGCCGACATCCAGGCGGAGCAGAAAGGCAGCATCGGGGGCGCTGGGGGAGTGGATCACGAGCTGGATGAACCACTCGTTGGCACCGATCATTTCGGTGCCGAGGTCCACGGTGGCATCCGAGGTCATGTGCGACGCCCAGTGGTTGGGACAAGGCAGTTCCTTATCGGTCAAGCGGCTGAGCCGGCTAAGTTGGCTGGGAGAAGGGCCACCCCACAACTCGATCGCGTTGCCCTCAATGGAAGAGATGCGGCCGTTAAGATGCAGGCTCAGCCCGGCTTGAAAACCAGCGCCGGTTTCGGTGAGTCGGTAGGTGATGTCGCCGGGTTTGGCTACGTCCGCCACCGTGAGGCGAGGTGCGCGGTGCTCGCGCAGCTTGAAGGTATTGGCATGGGCGATGTGTACATTGCGGCTTTGCGCCACCGCTCCTTTCGGTCCCAAGGCTTTGAGGTAACGGAAATCGATCGCCAGCAAAGTGGGCTCGCGATGGATCGCGGGTAGGGCGGGGGCATCCTCGCAGTGGTCTACGGCTTCGATGAAACGC
>JBILJE010000031.1:0-17204 GCA_044377395.1 Rariglobus sp.
TGGCAGCGGACAACACCTGATGCATCCGAGCCAATTGATGCCGATGCGCTCATCGAGCGCTACGCAGGAAAAGAACGGCAGCAGCCAGCCGACATTCGCAGGGGCTGCCTACTCCTTTCCATCGGGGCCTTTGCCCTGGTTACACTCCTCATCGTGAGTGTTTGGTGGCTGCGTTACCGCTGAAACGCCCCCAGTTCGTCCGCCTAATTCGAATACAGGACGAGCTCAGTTACTGCGGTTAAACGCCCGGCTAATGCCTGAACTTCAAAAACGAGGAAATTCCCTCTTGCGCCTCCGGACCAAAGCCGGAACATTCTAACTTTTTCGTCGTTCGCTCGGTGCGCACGGCAGACTCAGGCAGACACACCACTACGCATGCATAGTTTTTCCGAGCAATGTCTCGACATGGCCAGATCGATTCTCGGCCACAACTTGGATTCCATCCAACCCGACGGCAGCATTCTGCCCGCTCCCGGCGAGGAGCCCCGTGCCGACGAACCCGGTCACGTTGCCTATACACTGGGAGAATACTACCGCGCCACCGGTGAAACCACGCTCAAGGGCTACGATCTCGTGGACCTAACCGCTCGCTGCGTGACCGCGCAGATGTTCACTGAACCAGCCACCGAAAACGGCCTCGCTTACGCCGCCCTCGGTCTTCTCTGCTTTGGTCCGTCCAAGGAACGCAACCCCGTCTGGGAGCGCCTCGTCGAAGAGACCCAGGTCCGCATCGACAAGCAGCTCCTGCACCGCAGCGATCACGACAATCATTGGCAGGCGTTCAACGTTGCCAAGGCGGTCGCCCGCTACTCCTTCGGCCTCTCCAAAAAGGACGAAACCTCCCGCCTCATCGAGCGTATGGTTGATCGCATCAATCAGACCAGCTCCACCGGATTCTTCGATGACTCCACCGAAGGCCTGGGCGGCAACTTCAATCTTTATGGCGTGATGACCTTCGTGTTCGTCCGCTCCGCCTTGCAGCTCCACGCCAACAGCGGCGTGCGTGACCGCAAGCTCCCCACCCTGCGCACTTACGCCGAAAAGTACCTGAAGATGATGCCCGACCTAGTCCGCCAGGACGGCTTGGGCTGGGCCTTCGGGCGTGCCGCTGGCGCCTATGGCCAGATGCATTGCATCAGCCTGGTGCTTCAAGGACTGCGCGACGGCTGGATCCTCGAAGACCAGAAGCAGAAGTATTTCGATCTGCTCCGCCGCCTCTTTGTGTATTTCTACCAAACCTACCTCGATCAAGAGCACGGGTTTGTTGATCTGCGCGACGAGGAACGCACCGCCTACGGTCACCACACGACCCGTATGGCGAACTTCGACGCCGCCCGTTACCTGTGCCAATGGGCACGCCTCGCCAAGGCCGTGCAGATGCCCGTCGGCGGCCCCAAGATTGAACCCACGCGCACCGTCGGCCGCTTTGTCATCTTCGACAAATCTAACCGTAAGGAGCAGGGTCTGTTCCTTTACCGTGACACCGAGAGTGGTCTGCATGCGCAAATCCCGCTCATCAGCTCCGGCACCAGCCTCACGAGCGATTCTTTGACCTTCCCGCACTGCCCCGGTGTGTTCGATTGGCCCAACAACGTTTACATGCCGGTGATGATCCCCGAACTCACCTTCAATGTAGGTGGTGTCGAGCAAGTCACCCTTCCTGCCTTCTACGGGAAAAACTGCGTCACCGGTCTCGGCCAGCGCAACAGCTTCTACTTCCGCTACGAGCAGCCCGACCTTATCAACACCAAGGAGGAAATCCTCAAGGGTCTGGGCACGGTGAAAGTTCAGTGGAATTTCTCCGGCTCCAAGATCAGCGCTGAGTTCACCTACACGGTGAAGCAGCAGGTTGAACTGACCAAGTTCCGCTACATGCTGGCCATTGCCGCGCCACACTCGAAGTACCACGTCGGCAGCGCCATCGCACTTGGGGCTGAAGGCCACCGCTGCACCGTGCAAAAAGACGACTTCCAAGGCGTCTGGCAGGACACCGAGGTCGTCACCAACGACCCGACCTACCGCACCAACTACGGTAAGATCCATTACCTGCAGCACCTCGTGCGCGACCACCCACTGGTCATGCGCCCAGGCCAGAGCTATCGCTTGATCGTCAACTTCGACCCCGACATCGTCCACACGGAAAACTGATCCCCGCGCCCTCGCGCAGGAATGCCGAATGACGCCTCCCCACCAACGAATAACTTCCCCATTCGCTGGTGCAGGCGCCATTCGGCATTTTTGATAACGCAACTTTACTGCTTTAACCGATGCTCTCCCGCCGAATCATCCCCTGCCTCGATGTGACCAACGGTCGGGTCGTCAAGGGCGTTAAATTTCAGGAACTGCGTGACGCCGGTGATCCCGTTGAATCTGCCAAGGCCTACGACGCCCAAGGTGCCGACGAACTGGTCTTCCTGGACATCACCGCTTCCAGCGACGGCCGCGGCATCATGCACGATGTCGTTGCCCGCACTGCAGCCCAATGCTTCATGCCCCTCACCGTTGGCGGCGGACTGCGCTCCATCGAAGACATCGAGCGCATGCTCAAAGCCGGCGCAGACAAGGTCTCGCTCAACACCTCGGCCATCAAAGATCCTCAATTGATCGCAGCCGCCTCGAACCGCTTCGGTGCCCAATGCATCGTGGTCGCCATCGATGCGCGCCGCGAACCCGACGGCAAATCGTGGCGTGTATTCACCCACGGCGGACGCAATCCCACCGAACTCGACGCCATCGGCTGGGCCCGACAGGCAGTCGAACTCGGTGCGGGCGAAATCCTACTCACCAGCATGGATCGCGACGGAACTAAGATTGGCTATGACTGCGCACTGACCCGGGGCGTCAGCGACGCGGTAAGCGTTCCCGTAATCGCAAGCGGTGGAGCCGGCGAGCTCTCCCATTTTGCCGATGCGATCATCGAAGGCCACGCCAGCGCCGTGCTGGCCGCCAGCCTGTTCCACTTCGGCACGCTGACGATGTCGCAAGTCAAAGACCACCTCGCCACCCGCAACATCCCCGTGCGGCGCTAACTCGGAAGCCCAGGTACGCGGCTTATACTCATTCGCATTCAAGATGAGCCGAACAGCCGGACTTTAAATACTTGTACGGGGAGGGACGACCTCCGTGTCGTCCGTGCTCGAGCCAGCCCACACGAAGGTGGGCCCTCCCTCGAACACATCCGCAATTACATATAAGCCCACATTGAACGAGAATTAGCTTACTCCGCGTCGTAGATCTGCACCCGTGTCCAGTAACCCTTGAAACGGGCCAAAAAGGCCAGGTGCAAGGGGTCGACTTGATAGGCGTTGTGGCCTGCTACATCGGCAAAAAGCGCGGTGATCGCGAAGCTGAAACTCAGATCCACCACCGGACGCGGCGGAATGGCGGCGGGCGCACCCACGTGAAGGTGTTGCACCGCGCTGATCTGCCCGAGCGACGCTAGGCCTTCGCTGCGAAATTCCTGTTTTTGCGCTTCAGAGAGATCCGGGCGCAGGTAAAAAATAACAGTGTGGACGAACATGATCCGGCCAAAGCAGGGTTTGCGCGCTATCAGGGCGAGCAAAAATTGATTTACCCCGGCACGAACGAACGGCACGTTGCCCCTTCGCACCGTGCAAACTCCCTCCAACATTCAACTCATCGGCAACGAGGTCGCCATTCTGTGGGATGACCAAACTGAGTCCTATTATCCGATGGAATCCCTACGGGCGGCCTCACCTAGCGCGCAGAACATCGGCGAACGCGATATCCTCGGTAACCAGTACGGCGGCGATGGCCCGAAGCACTTCCCAGGCGTCACCGTCACGGGATGGGAAAAAGTGGGCAATTATGCCCTCCGCTTCGATTTCAGCGACGGCCACCGCACCGGCCTCTACAGCTACGACTACCTGCTGAAACTGGCCGAACGACATCGATAGGCCGTAAACTCATCCGCCACGCTCGCCCAGCCAGCTTGCTCTCCCTACTCGCTACCCGCTACTCACCACTCGCTACTTAAAAAATGTCCCTTCCAGCCCGCACCACCACCGCCGAGATCGAACTCGGCGCCGTCCTGCAGCCGAAATTCGGTTCCGACGGACTCATTCCCTGTATCACGCAAGATATCAGCACCGGTCAGGTGTTGATGTTCGCCTTCATGAACGCCGAGTCGTTCGCCCACACACTCACGACCAAAAAAGCCACCTACTGGAGCCGCTCCCGCAACAAGCTTTGGTGCAAAGGCGAGGAGTCCGGCAACGTTCAGTGGGTTAAAGAGCTCTACACCGACTGCGACCAGGACGTGGTATTGATCAAAGTTGAACAAAGCGGAGCGGCCAACGCGTCGTGCCACAACGGCTACAAGAGCTGTTTTTACCGCAAGCTCGACTGCCTCGATGCGGCCGCCGCCGGCACCAGCTTCAAACTCACGTTCAACTCCGAACCGCTCTTTGATCCGGCGGTGGTCTACAAAAAGAAGTAAACTCCCAGCTTCCGTACTCCGGACATAAAAAGGCCCGACTCAGTTGTCGGGCCTTTTTTATGTCCGGCCCAACCAGGGCCGATCGAGGGGAAACACTCAGGCGGCACCTGGGACGATGCCACGTTCGCTCTTGGCGGCGAACTCCAGCAGCAGCTTAAACTCCGCCGTATCGGCGTTGGCATGACCGCGCAGCTTCTCCAGCGCCTGGCTGCGGTTGAGTCCATCGCGATACAGCACGCGGTAGATTTGCTTCACGCGTTCGAGCTGTTCCGCCGAGTAGCCACGGCGCTCAAGCCCGACCTTATTGAAGGCCCGCGCCACCGCCGGCGTACCGTCGGCGATGAAAAAAGGCGGTAGATCCTGAACCAGCTTGGCCGTGGCCGAAAGCATGGCATGTGCGCCGATACGGCAGAACTGGTGTACGCCACCATAGCCGCCGATCACCACATGATCCTCGATCACCACGTGACCGGCCAACATCATACCGTTACTCGCGACAATGTGGCTGCCGAGCACACAATCGTGAGCGATGTGCCCGTAGGCGAGGAAGGTGTTGTCGTTTCCCACCGTGGTGAAGTCGCCATCGTTGGTGGCGGCATGCACGGTGAAGTATTCACGGAACACGTTGCGCGCACCGATACGCACCCCCGGGTTGCCACCTTTGTATTTCAAGTCCTGCGTTTTACCGCCGATGTTGGCGTAGGGGAAAACCTCACACGCTTCGCCCAGTTGGGTGTTGCCCTCGACCGATGCATGGTGGTGCAACCGGGTGCCCGCACCTAGCCGGACGCCGGCCCCGACGTAAGCGAAGGGGCCGATCTCGACGTCGGCGCCGAGTTCGGCCGAGGACTCAATGATAGCGGAAGGATGGATTTTCGACGTCATTAGGAAAACGCAACAAAGGTCAGGCGGGCGCCAAAGGTCGGAGAATTTAATCCACCTCGCTGGAATCGATGATGGCGAACATCAGCTCGGCCGAGGAAACAACCGTGCCGTTAACGGTGCAGTTGCACTCAGCCTGGGCGAGTTTGGCGCCGCGCGACTTGGTGAGTTTGGCGTTGATGATGATCTGGTCGCCAGGACGCACGGGCTTACGGAATTTCACCCGATCGGCGCTCATAAACAACGAGGTCTTTCCCTCACTGCTGCCACGGCGCAGCATGAGGATGCCGGCGGCCTGCGCCATGGACTCCAATTGCAGCACGCCAGGCATCACGGGATTTCCGGGGAAATGGCCCTGGAAGAACGGCTCATTGATGGTCACGTTCTTGATCGCGACCAGTTCGTCCTCACCGATGAACTCGACCACGCGGTCGATCATCACAAACGGATAACGGTGCGGAAGCGTGTCGAGGATGCGGCGGATATCGAGCTCGGTCTCGGAGGGAAGAACCTTGGACGGGCGCGGCTTTTTCTTGGGGCCCTTGCGCTTCTCTTCGAGCTTGGCGAAGAGCAGCTTGGTGAGCTCCGCGTTAATCGCGTGGCCGGGGCGCGTGGCGATGATGTGCGCCTTGAGCGGCATGCCCAGCAGCACGATATCGCCAATGATATCGAGAATCTTGTGACGCACGAACTCGTCCTTAAAACGCAGGCCCTCCTTGGAGAGAATTTTGTCGCCCTTGATGACCACGGCGCAGTCCAGCGAACCGCCCTTGATCTTGCCCAGCTTGAGCAGTTCCTCGATGTCCTCGTAAACGACGAAAGTACGCGAGGCGGCCAGTTGCGTCAGGTAAACATCGGGGTCGATAGTGAGCGTGAGGTGCTGCGTGTGGATACCCCGATCATCGGCCGAAGTGCAGGTGATCTTGAGCTCATCGCAAGGCAGCGCGATGACCGAGGAGTTGCCCCGCGTGACCGAGACGGCCTCCTCCAAAACGAAATACTCGCGGTCCTTATCCTGCTCAACCGGTTCGCCCTCGAGAATGAGGTTAACAAAAGGCTTGGCCGAGCCATCCATGATCGGGGGTTCGGATGAATCGATTTCAACAAGTACATTGTCCACGCCGCAACCGCTCAGAGCGCTCAGCACGTGCTCGACAAGATGGATTTTGGTGTGCCCATCCTGAACGGTGGTGTTGCGCACGAGATCGCCGATGAGATCGATACGGGGTTTAATCTCAGGCTGACCACTGAGGTCCATACGCTTAAACACGATGCCATGGCCCACTGGGGCGGGCTTCAGGGTCAGGGTGACTGGGTTGCCCGTGTGCAGTCCATTGCCTTGGACGGACACGGCGCGCGCGAGCGTGCGTTGTTTCATAAAGATTTAATCCGACACGCTGCCAAACACGGGGCGGCTAGTGCAAGCGCCGAGTCAATCCAGGCTAAGACCGGTTTTCGCACACTTGACACCCCTGCGCACGCAGCGTTACCACCTAACCTTTCTACAACTCAAAACCGCCCACCTCGTCATGCCCGCAGCCAACGACATTCGCAAAGGACAAGTTATCAAGTTCAACGGTGAACCCCATCTGGTGATGGAAACGATGCACCGTACGCCGGGCAACCTGCGCGCCTTCGTGCAGGTCAAAATGCGCAATTTGCGCTACGGAAAGGCGCTCGACCAGCGCTTCGCCTCCACTGACACCATCGAAGTGTTGCCCACCGAGAAGAAGACCCTCGAATTCAGCTACGTCGACCGCGGCACCTATGCGTTCATGGATCCGGAGTCCTTCGAAACGATCGAACTGCCCGAGACCCTCATCGGCGATTCCAAGAACTATCTCACCGCCAATGGAAAAGTTGACGTGCTGTTCGTCGACGAGAAGCCCCTCACCATCGAACTGCCCTCCTCGGTTAACCTGAAAGTCACCGAGAGCTCCGACGGCATCAAGGGCGACACCGCCTCCAACGTGCAAAAGCCCGCCACCCTCGAAACCGGTTTGGTGGTTAACGTGCCGCTCTTCATCAAAGAAGGCGAAATCATCCGCATCAGCACCGCCGACGGCACCTACATGGGCCGCGCCTGATTTCAGCAGACCCACGCAAAATCAAAACCCGCGATTTCAAAATCGCGGTTTTTTTGTGCCCGGCACCAAGCGAGTTCCGCCACTCATACTGATCTGAACGAGTAAGCACAAAAGGAGCAGACTGGAAGTCTGCGCTACTTTAAGCAACCGCTACGGGGCAAGCGCACCTGAACGGAGGACCCTCGCACCTGCCGTGACTCAGGGATCCTCCTTCATCTTGAAGGTGATCGTGTAGTCGCTGGTTTTGAGATTGGCGGGCGGCGGCGGCAACGTAATGCGGCGGAACGCGGCTAGCACAGACCTGTCGTAGTCGCTGTTACGCGACGACCCTACAATCGTTACATCCACCACTGAGCCACTCGATGTGAGGCGAAACTTAACCGTAGCCTGCAACAAGTCGCTTAACCCATCAGGCTTTTGATGCGCGGCCTTGAGGCGCTGAATTAGCAGCGAGATATAAGCCTCCGAGAGCTCAATGTCTTCACGCGTGAGCGCCTTGCCGCCCGCGCCACCGATTTTATTCGCGGTCGAACCACCGACAACACCCTTGGCAATTCCCTCAGCGTCGATCCGCTTGGTCGCACCGGTGCCCCCACCCGACTTGGCCGAGGTCTGCGACGGTGATGACTTGCCTTTGTTTTGACGATCAAAGTCCTCCTTGGTCATGCGCTTGGCGTTGAGCGCGGCCTCCTTGGCGGCGCGATCATCGGCGGCTTTTTGGTCCGCCTTGATTTTTTTCTCGATATTGGCGGCGCGCTTGTCGGCGATGCGGTCCACCATTTTGGCCATATTAACCGGTTTATATTCCTTGGGTGCGGGCGCGGCTTTAGGCGGGGTCTTGACCGGCGGGGCCACGGGCGCGGGTTTAACCGGCGGAGCTGGTTCCACCGGGGAGGGTTCCGGCTCGGGCGGAGCGGCTTCGACCGGAGAGGGCGTAGGGGTGGGCGGCCCAGGAATCTCAATCTTGATACCACCTCCGGGTGTGCCCAGCGCCGGTGCCTCGGTGGCAGCGAAATTATCGCCCTCCCCCATCACCAATTCAAAAATCTTCGGCGTATCATCCTCCGACTTTTTTTGCTTCGAGTAAGCAAACCACAGCACCACGCCCATCATTAACGCATGCAGCGTGAGCGATGTGAAAAACGCTGGTGTGCGGGGGTGCGACGACATGGATCTCAGTAAAGGCGACGCGCGTTCTGGCGCGCCGCGGTGGGCTTAGTCCGGGGCCTGGGTGTCGAAGGAAATCTTCGACAGGTTGTTCTTCTTTAACTCATCCATGAGCGTGACGACCTGCTGCCATTGCAGCGTAAGATCTGCGCGGATACGGATAACCGGGGGCTTCTTCTCGCCGCCGAGTTGACGCAGGCGCGCTTGCAGCTCGGAGAGGGTCATACGGGTACCGCTGAAAAAATATGCGCCCTGGCGGTCGATGGATATCTGTTGAAACGTGATGTCGTGGTCCGGCTTGGACTGCTCGCTCTTGGACTCCGAGGGCAGGTTGATGGGAATGGTCTGCTCGGCGGTGATGAGCGGAGTGGCGATCATAAAAATGATCAGCAGCACGAAGGCGAGGTCGAGGAGGTTGGTGACGTTCAACTCCGCGACGGCGTGCATCTGGCGACGCTGGCGAAAGGTACGGGCCATGGTCGGTTATTTCTTCGACTCGAGTTCGAGCCGGTCAGCCAGCGAGCTGGCGTAGTTTTCGATCTCCATGGAAAGCTGCTTCACTTTTCCGAGGAGGAAGTTGTAGCCGAACATCGACGGAATGGCGACCACTAGGCCGGCGATGGTGGTGAGCAACGCCGCCGACACGCCTGGGGCGAGGGTGCGAATGCTCGCCGCCTGCTGGTCGGCCACTGCGCTAAACGCCTCCATCACGCCCCACACCGTGCCGAGCAAACCAATAAACGGCGCACCCGAGACGATGGTGGCGAGGAAAATCATGCTCGTCTCGTAGCGCAGCACCTGGCGCGCGATGGCGCGCTGGATGGCGTTTTCAGCGTGCTCGAGACGGGCCCGGCTGTTGTCTTCACCTTTTTCTTTGAGAATGGAAGCGGCGCGCCAATACGACTCGACGGCATCGGCGAAAAGATCGGCGTAGGGAATGGCTCTCTTGTTACGCAGCGACTCCGGCAGGTCGAGCAAGGTGCGCTCGTCGCGCAGCCGCTGCTCGAAGGCGAGGTTCATATCCTGCAGCCGCTTGAGCTCGTTAAATTTCCCAAACATCACCGTCCATGCAACCAAACTGAATACACCGAGTCCAATGGTGAGTGCCTGCCCGAAAACATCGGTGTCACTGAAGATGCGGAGCAGGTTGGCGGAAGCGAGAATGGGTGTCATCGAAAGGCGCGTGAAATTAAAGTCTTAGCGTTGTCGGCTTTGCCGCGCTCCTTCAATGGAAATCAGGCCCTCGCACGCAGGTTCATTTCGGCAGTCCTGCCCACCCCAAACGCAAACTACAGCGAGGTAAGAATCTATTTGCCGCACGCGGCCGCCGAATCTTCCATCAGCCCATTCTTCCGCATGGACTTCCACTCACGCACCAGGGCGACGTTGCGCACCTCCAATCCGGAACTCGCCGGCCCCTTCCTCCTCGAAGTTTCGGTATAATTCTCGCGCCAGCCACCCCCAGCACACCGCAGCCACTCCGCCCGCCCCTTCTTCATTATGCCCCTGAAAAACAAAATCCTCGGTAAACTCGTCTCCTTCGAAGGCTCGGAGGGGAGCGGTAAGTCCACCCAAATTTCCCGCCTCGCCAAACACCTGCAACTGCTCGGCCGCGAAGTGATCACCACGCGTGAGCCCGGCGGCACCGAAATCGGCGAGCAGATCCGCAACATCCTGGTTCATAATTCCAAGGGCGACGAGATGTGCGCCGAGACCGAGTTGCTGTTGTTCACCGCAGCCCGCGCCCAATTGGTACGCCAGATCATCGCCCCTGCCCTCAGCAGTGGCACCGTGGTGCTCTCCGACCGCTTCCTCGATTCGACCACGGTTTACCAGGGCATTGCCCGCCGACTCGCCAGCGATCCGGTCAACCTCATCAACCAGTTCGCCGTTGGCAACGTCATGCCCGACCTCACCGTCATTATCGACGTGCCCACCGAACTTGGCTTACAACGCATCCGCCAGCGCGCCTCCGGCCTGCCCGACCGCATGGAGCGCGAGAACATCGATTTCTACAACAAGGTGCGCGAGGGTTACCTGTTACTCGCCAAAAGCATGCCGCGCCGCTTTGTCGTCATCGACGGCTCACACGACGAAGACCAAGTCGAAAAAGCCATCTGGACCGGCCTGCAAAAACTCTTCACCTAAAAACCGTGCCCGCGCCCTCGTTGCCTTGGCCTACCTCACTGACCGGCACCCCCGCCGTCGCGGTGATCGAACGCGCCATCGAGCGGCGGCGGCTCTCGCATAGTCTGCTGATCACTGGCGAGGACCACGACATCTTGCTGGCCGTTGCCCACGCGATCGCAGACCGCCTGCTCAATACCCCGCAATCCAGCGCGCCGTTCCCTCCCGATTCCCACCCCGATTGCTTCCATCTGCGCCCCGCGAAAAAAATGCGCCAGATCAGCGCCGACGCGACCCGCGAGCTCATCGGCAAGGTTCAAGTCTCGGCCACCGTCGCCACCCAAAAAGTCGCCATCATTCACGAGTGCGACCGCATGAACGTCTCGGCCGCCAATATTTTTCTCAAAACCCTGGAAGAGCCCCCGGCCAATACCAGCCTGCTGCTGCTCACCACCCGCCCGTACGCGCTACTCACCACCATCCGCAGCCGCTGCCTGCATTTCCGCTTCCCCGGCGTGGGCAGCACCTTCACCCCCGACGGCTGGAGCGCCTGGATCGCTGATTACCAGGCCTGGCTGGGCCGCTTGGCCGAAGGCGTGTCCGACAAAAAAACCGTCGCCGACTCGGTTTTCGGAGCCTACGGGCTAACCGCGCGCTTCGCTGCGGTGCTGGATTTCGCCACCGCCGAAATCTGGAAAAAACAAAAGGCAGCCCTCGCCGTGGAACTCACCGACGACGAGGAGGAGGCCATGGAAACGGGCATCGCCAACGGCCTGCGCTCCCGCCTGTTTGCCGATATCGAACGGGCGACGCGTAACTTCGCCCTGCCCGCACTGCGCCAGAACACCGGAACCGCCCGCCGCGCCCTCACCGGTGCCATCGACAAACTCGAACACGACGTCGGCCTGCTCCGGTTGAACCTAAACGAGTCCGCCGCTCTGGAGGACTTTTTGCTGGGTTCGCTACGCCTTTGGTCGGCCCGCAAATAAGCGGCCCAGTTCGTGCGCGTTCGCCCGAAATTAAAGACACAAAAAAGCGCGAAGGATAACCCTTCGCGCTTTTTGGCTTCGGCTAAAATCAGGCCGGAGACGGTGCAGGGTTACCGCCAAGCCCCTCATGAGCCTCTTTCGATTTTTTGGCCGGTTTATCGTCGGCCGATGGAGGCAAAGCCGGAGGAAGTTCGCGGATAACCGGCGAGCTAATCGCACCGCTCTGCACGATCTCCATGACGTGTTTGCCCTCGATGGTTTCGTACTCAAGCAGCGCCTCGGCGATTTTATCCAGGGCCGGACGGTGAGCGCTGATAATCTCGGTGGCGCGGGCGTATTGCTCGGTGATAATACGGTTGATCTCCGCATCGATCTTGCGCGCGGTCTCCTCGCTGTAGGTGTGGCTGCGGCCGATTTCGCGGCCAAGGAAAACCGTATCCTGGTTATCTCCGTAAGCGATGGGACCGAGCGAACTCATGCCCCAATCACACACCATGTGTCGGGCAATTTTGGTGACATGCTTGATGTCGCCGTAGGCACCACTGCTGACATCGTCCATGACCAATTCCTCGGCGATGCGGCCGCCCATGCCCATGGCAATTTGCCCGAGCATGCGCTTCTTTTCCTGGGTCAGCAGGTCCTTTTTCGGAATGAACATGGTGCTTCCGAGTGAACGGCCGCGAGGGATAATGGTGACCTTGTGAACCGGCACGGTGCCGTCATCCAAGATGGTCTGCACGATGGCGTGGCCAGCCTCGTGGTAAGCGGTGAGCTTCTTTTCGCGATCGTCCATCACGCGGCGGCGCTCGCGTCCGAACTGGACCTTTTCCCGCGCATCATCGACGTCGATCATCTCGACCTTTTTCTTGTTACGACGGGCGGCAAGCAGGGCTGCCTCGTTAAGTAAATTGGCCAAGTCCGCACCGGAGAGCCCTGGGGTACCACGGGCAATGACATTGAGGTCAACGCTTTCGGCCATGGTTATCTTGCGGGCATGCACGCGCAGGATCTGCTCGCGGCCCAGCACGTCGGGTAAATCGACATACACCTGGCGGTCAAAACGACCCGGCCGCAACAGGGCCTGGTCGAGCACATCAGCCCGGTTGGTCGCCGCGATAATGATCACGCCCTCAGTGGTGTCGAAGCCGTCCATCTCAACGAGCATCGAGTTAAGCGTTTGTTCACGCTCGTCATTACCACCGCCCACACCCGCACCCCGTTGGCGGCCGACCGCGTCGATCTCATCGATAAAAATGATGCACGGCGCATTCTTGCGGCCCTGCTCGAACATATCGCGGACGCGACTTGCACCCACACCGACGAACATCTCGACGAAGTCGGAACCGGAAATGCTGAAAAAGGGCACATCGGCCTCGCCGGCAACTGCCTTGGCGAGGAGCGTTTTGCCCGTTCCAGGAGGACCGACCAGCAGCAAACCCTTGGGGATTTTTCCGCCCATTTTCTGGAATTTTTTGGGATCCTTAAGGAACTCGACGACCTCGGAAACCTCCTCCTTGGCTTCGTCGCAACCGGCCACTTCGGCGAACGTGATTTTTTCACGATCACGTGCCAGCAATTTGGCGCGGCTCTTGCCGAAGCTCATCGCACCCCGACCGGCTTGGCGCAGCTGGCGAACAAATAGGAAATAAAGCAGGCCGATGATCAAAAGGACCGGCAGCAGGTTCATGATCAGCCCCGACCAGGCGTTGGAAACGGGCGGCTCCTCGAAGACCTTCGATTTTTGCAGGATTTCCAGGTTGGATTCGGTCAGGTTGCCGGAGGCACGGAATTGGTCGGTTTTACCGGTCTCGGAGTCGAGCGTTGCGGCTTTGGCCTTACCAGTGAGCGTCGCCCCATTACGTCCATAGGAAACATCGTAGCGGATGATGCCCGAAGCGACCTGATCTTGCTCAGCCATCTCGATCACCTGCTGTAACTTCAAGGTGGCCGGGGCCGAAGTTTGGGCGGGGCTAAACAGGTAGAGGGCGACAACGGCGGCGATGATCGATAACCAAATCAAGGACACTTTTACCGGAAAGCGGTCCGGAGGAAGGTTCTTGAGTGGGCGGCGTTTGAGGTCGTTTTTGGGATCAGACATTTAAGGGTGTGACTTGGGTTTAAAGTGGGTGTTCCCCTCTTTTAGTCAATTGGCCCCACCACTGAAGTGGCGAGGGAATTCCGCTTATTCCAGCCCTGTTGAGGTGAAAGAAGCTCACTCCTTTTGGCGTTAGCGCTGCGGCTGGGCTTCTAAAGCCAGCACGCCCTTGCGAATCACCGCCAACCCGCTCCGCCCGAGGCTGAATCGCGTGAATGTCCCCCGCTCGACCGCAACCAGCAACGCGTTAAATCCCTGCCGCGAGAGGTCGCCGGCGTCGGCCTGCCCCACCAACCAGCGGTGTAATGCCCGCCGTACCACAGCGCGCGGCACACCGTGTAATTTCACTACATCGAGTCGTTTGCCATCAGCCGATAACGGTGCAAGGGCGTCCACCCAGGCCTCAAGCGCAACGTCATCCTCCTCGAGCAACTCCCGCGACAAAGCGGCGCCGGCCAGCGCATCACGGTCCCCGGTGGATGCTTTCCATTCGGGCAGTCCAATATGGCGCAAGCGGTTGCGCTGATACGCCGAAGTCGCGTTGCTGGCGTCCTCCCGCCAAGCGACGCCCAGGCCGGCGAGCGCGGTCACGATCTCGGCTTTTTTTAAGGTGAGCAGTGCGCGCACGTGAACGCGACCGGCCGGCATGAGTTGAAGCGGGCGGGGTGCGGCCAATCCTGCGCTTCCGCTGCCTCGTGCGAGGCGCATGAGCAGGGTTTCAGCGATATCGTCCTGTTGGTGCCCGAGCCAAAGGGCGCGGATACGACGGCGGGCTAGCTCGCGCTGAAAAAACGTAAAGCGTGCCGTGCGCGCCTCCGCCTCGCTGGCCTGAGCGCGAGCCTGGGCCCATTTACCGCCGACAAAACGAACGCCCAAAGCGGCGCAGACACGCGCGCAAAACTGGGCGTCGGCAGTGGACGCCCTCCCGCGCAGGCGATGGTCAAAATGCAAAGCGAGTAAGCGCCTTCGCTGGTTCGGCCAATGCGCCCAGAGCAACAGCAACAGCGCCAAAGAGTCCGCACCGCCGGAAAACGCCACCGCCCACGCCCCCCGCGCGGCGACGGAATCCCCTCCTGACCACGCCACCACGGAGGGATGCAGAGCGGAGCGCGGAACAAGCTCGGCCAAGCGGTTCGCTAACGCCGGCCAATCAGTTTTTTTAGCCACGGCGGATACGGGGGGGAACGCGGAGAATTCAGTGAAAGTTAACTCCAGCCGCGTTCACCCGTTGATGTGCGAAAGACTAGGATCAGGCGAACGTCAGGTATTCTTTACCGAAATACGGCACAAGCGCGGTGGGGATTTTCACGCGGCCGTCGGCTTGCAGGTTATTTTCCAGCAGAGCCGCCAACACGCGCGGCACGGCGAGGCCGGAGCCGTTGATGGTGTGCACCAACTCGGGCTTGCCGTCCTTGCCACGGAAGCGGATCTGCGCACGACGCGCCTGGAACGTCTCGAAGTTGGAACAGCTCGACACCTCCAACCAGCGCTTCTGCCCGGCCGACCAGACTTCGATGTCGTACTTTTTAGCTTGGGAAAAACCAAGGTCGCCGCCGCACATGAGCAGCACGCGGTAAGGCAGACCGAGCAGGCGCAGGAGGTTTTCGGCATCGTCGCGCAACGCGTCCAATTCGGCGTAGCTAGTGGCGGGATGAACCCACTTGAGCAGCTCCACCTTATCGAACTGGTGCAGGCGGTTGAGCCCGCGCACGTCTTTGCCGTAACTGCCCGCCTCGCGGCGGAAACAGGGTGTGTAGGCGCAGCGCTTCACGGGCAGCGCGGCCTCGTCGAGAATCTCGTCGCGGAAGAAATTCGTGAGCGGCACCTCGGCGGTCGGCACGGCATAAAAACCGTCGGCCACAGCCTCGTACATCTGGCCTTCTTTGTCAGGCAGCTGGCCGGTGGCGGTGGCGCTGGCGGCGTTGACGAAGATCGGCGGGTTAACCTCCACGTAGCCGGCCTTGCCATCCTCCTCGATGAAGAACTGCAGCAACGCGCGCACGATGCGGGCGCCGTCGCCAATGTAGAACGGGAAACCTGCGCCGGTAACCTTGGCCCCACGAGCGAAGTCGAAGAGTTTCTCAAACCCAGCGATTTCCCAATGCGCCTTGGCGTCGGGCGAAAGCCCCTCGCACGAACCCCAGGTGGAGAAAACCACGTTTTCTTCGGGCGTGCGGCCCTCAGGCACGGAGGCGTGGGGGATGTTGGGCAACGTCATCAGGGCCTGCTTGAGGCGATCCTCGACGTCCTTAAGGGCAACCTCGGCTTCCTTGGCCTGTGCGGAGACCGCCTTCATTTCCTGCACCTTGGCGATGAACTCGGGCGAGCCCTTGGGCAGCTTGGCCATGTCGGTGTTGGCGGCCTTTTGTTGGGCGCGGAGAGCCTCCACCAACTGAAGCTGGTTACGCCAATCGGCATCGAGCGCGAGGATGGCGTCGACATCGACGGAGAGGTGTTTTTTGGCAATCGCCGCCCGGACGAGGTCAGGCGATTCGCGGAGGAGCTTGGGATCGAGCATGGTGTGGAGGAGCGTTAAAAGCGTGAGCACAACCCAGCGAGCGCCGGATGGGAATAGCGAAGTTTTGAGCCGACCAAGACAGCACTCAGCATTCAATGCGCTTGGTGTGACCAAGAAAGGAATGAATACCAAAGCGGATACCCTCGAGTTGACGCCCGTTTTCGAAGCCCACGCAACCTGAGCCGGGGATAATCCCGCCGAAGACCTTATTTTCGGCTTCCGTTTTGGAAGTGGAGTCCTACGTTCTGCCGTCCACACATTGGAGAGGTGGCAGAGTGGTCGATTGTACCTGACTCGAAATCAGGCGTGCCCGCAAGGGTACCGAGGGTTCGAATCCCTCCCTCTCCGCCAGTTATATCACTCATTACGAATAACTTAGTGGAAGCAAGCAGCCGATTTGCCAGTTGACGTGGCAAATCCTACATGTCCCAGGCTCCACAGTTCCCAACCCGGGCGTGCACGAAGCCTTGTTTTTTCCCTCTAAAACCATCTCGCACGACCAGCCGAGTACCTCCTCCGCCTCCTTCAATTGGGGTTGCGGTGCCCCCATTGAGGCGGCCTCAGAAAGCGCCGCACAACTGCGATCTGTGCCGGTAGCCATGTTCACCGCTAGGGCGGCGTCTGGTTTTCGCTGCCACCGGCTCACTTCAACTGCCGCAGCTCCTTGATTCGCCTACCGAAAACCACCTCGTTTTTTTGCGTGGATTACGACTCGTTTTATCCTCCCCGCCCCGGCATTGGGCGGACTACTAGGGGACTGTCAGTAAATAACCGTATCGATTTTAGATATTGGTTTCGGCAGGATGGTGTAATTCCACTCTCCATGAAAAGGGTCGGTAACGAGGTGCAGTGAGTCCATTTCCTGGTCGCTAATTTTGGT
>JBILJE010000238.1:0-5083 GCA_044377395.1 Rariglobus sp.
TTAGTCGCGTGGGCTACGATACACGGAATTAGCGAGCGCTGCGGATTAAAGCCGGCGAAGCGCACACTATAAAACCAGAGCGAGCTGATAAAAACCACTGCGGTGCTAAACCACCCCTTTGCCGTAAGGGTCCAGGCAAAGGTGTCGTTTTCCCAGCTCCATAAAAACGGGTGTAGGCCGGCGAACACGACCGACGCCCCCAAGATTCCAGCCCACAGGCGAACGTTTCCCTTGCCCTCGATCACTAAAAAGCCGCGAAACATCAGTTCCTCCAAAAAGGCAGCCATCAGCGTGTAGACACCAAATAAAACGGTGATCTTGGACTGCTGTTCGCTCAGGCCGAGGCGGATCTCGCCCCAAGTTTCGGCAGCGAGGATCAAAAGCGCGCCGGCAGCTGCGATGACGTTCGCGCGTAAAGGCGCCGCGATGGCCCCGGGCAGGGGGCGAGGGTTGGGCTGGCCGGCTTGGTGCGCACGGTAATCCTGTCGCCACAGATTAAAGGTGTAAACGCCGGCGGCGATCAGCAGGGCAATCAGGAAGGGTTCGTCGTTCATTGAATCGAATGAGTTATTGATTAGCCAAGTGAACGTCGAGTCGTAGCGTAACCGGTGAAAATGTCCGCCTCGAATCTTAATTCTCTCGCTCAATCCGCCACGCAGGATTTCGCCACGGTATTTGCCCGCCTCAAGCCGCAGATGCGCACCTTGGATGTTTATTTGCGCTGCGAGGTCGCAGCCTTTGAGCCGGAAATCCGCGAAATGGCCGATTATTGCATCGATACCTCGGGCAAGCGGATCCGTCCCGCGTTGGTGTTTTTGAGCGGTTGGAATGGGTCGGATCAACCTTCGCCCGAGCTGGTGCGTGTCGCCGCTGTGGTCGAGCTCGTGCACTTGGCCACGCTCGTCCACGACGACATCATGGATGAGGCCGATATGCGCCGCAGTAGGCGAACTGCGGCGCGCCAGTACGGGCCGGAGGCGGCCGTGTTGTTGGGCGATGCGCTTTTTGCCCATGCGCTGCATCTGGCTTCGCAGTTTCCCACCACCGAGGTGTGCTATGCGGTATCGGACTCGACGCGCAAAGTCTGCGCTGGCGAAATCGTGCAAACCCTGCGGCGTGGCACCACCAACATCACGCGGGAGGATTACTTCCGGGTAATTGATTTAAAGACCGCCGAGCTGTTCCGCATTTCGTGCTTTCTCGGTGGCAAGCTGGGTGGTTTCCCGGCGCAGTTTGTTGAGGCCGCCAGCCACTTCGGCCGTCACCTCGGTATCGCTTACCAAATTTACGACGACCTGGCGGATTTCTTTGGGCAGGAAAAGAGCATCGGCAAAACCCTCGGCACCGACTTGCAGAGCGGCAAGGTGACTTTGCCGCTGCTCGTGTTGCTGGACCGTTTGGCGGCGGATGAGCGCACCCTCTTGGTCGACGAAATTTTACGCCGGCGAGAGGCAGACCTGCCGGCGCGTCTCCGCCAAATGGGTGAACTGGGCGTGTTTGGCGCAGTTGCTGCTGAGGTCGAGGCTGAGTTGGCCAAGGCGGAGGCGGCGCTCGCCCCGCATGCCGCGTTGGCCCCGGTGCCCTTGTTGTTGCAACTCTGCGACACGCTGCGTTCCCAAGTGCTAAGTTTACAGGTACCGGCCAAAATCCAGGTTTAATTTTCACGTTAAATCAGACGCCATTCGCCTATGAATCCCACCGCCAAACCGCTCATCAAGACGCTGGTGGCGTCGCCTGAGCGGCAGATCGAGGCTGCGGGGGATTGGGCGGTGGTGCAACAGGTGCAGGCCGGGAATGTCGCGGCCTTTGATCAACTCATTCTCAAATACCGCGAACGCGTGTATGCGATGGTTTATCACATGACCGCCAACCGCGAGGATGCGGCCGATCTCACCCAAGATGCCTTCATTAAGGCGTTTCAGTCCATCCACCGGTTTCAGGGGCAGTCAGCCTTCTTTACCTGGCTGTATCGCATCGCCTTGAACGGGGCGCTCAGCCACATCCGGCGCAATAAACTCCGCTCGTTTTTCAGTTTCGACAAAATCCAAGAGGACCCGGCTGTGGCGGAGGTGCTCAGCCAGTTGACGGATAAAAAGGATGTGCCGCGTGAGGTGTTTGTGGGCGAGCTTCAGGAGAAATTGAACGAAGCGATGATGAAATTGTCTATCCCCCACAGAACCGTGGTCACTTTATTCGAAATCGACGGCCTCAGCCATGAGGAAATCGCCTCCATTATGCACTGCTCGGTGGGAACCGTGCGGTCGCGGCTGCATTACGCGAAACAGTTTTTACAGGCGGAACTCCACGCCTACGTCCAATAACACCCATTCGCTCTCATGATGATCCTATCTGTAATTAAGGCGGTGATGGAGGGAGGGTCCACCTCCGTGTGGACTGCACGGACGACACGGAGGTCGTCCCTCCCTGTCCAGGCGCTTGCGGTCCGGCTATTCAGCTCACTTTGAACGCGAATTGGTATAAACATGACTACACCTGAACCCAGCGAATCCGGCAAAGTAAGCCTCGGGGAGTTGTTGCGGCTCAAACGCGCCGAAAGGCCGGAGCCCGAGTTCTGGGCCCGCTTCGAGCAGGACCTGCGTGCCAAACAATTGGCGGCGATCGTGGAAAAACGCCCGTGGTGGGTGGCGCTTCGCCTGCCACTGGCCACGCGTGCTCTGTCGCGCTGGACGGTGCAACTGCCGCTGGGGGCCGCCGCTGTGCTGGCGCTGAGTTTTGTCGTGGTGCGTGAAGATCGCCCGAACGCAGCCGTTGTCACGCCAACTGCACGGGCTGAGGTCAAGGTTGCAACCGCGACCGCCTCGCTGCCGCAACGAGGACGCGATGTTTCGGGTGTCGCGGTGCAGCAGCCGGTCGTCGTTCCAGTGTCTGAACCGCTGGCGGACGTGGATGTTGGCCTTGCGCCCGAGGTCGCGCTTAAGCCCGAGGTTGAGCGTGCTCAGGAAACGACACCCGAGTCGGCGCTAGCCGTGGTCTCCTCCGATGCACCGGCCGATCGTGTGGCCGAAGTTGGCTTAACCTTGGTGCCACAGGACGGGGTGCCCGCGTTAACTCCATTGCCCTTGGGAGTCGTCGAGTTGTCGCCTGTTGCGTTTGAGGCCGTTGCCTACGTGGAATCCGGACCGGGCTTCAGCACACCTTTCGAAAATGAGGGCCTTTCTATTCAATGGGCGCAGATCAAATCCGAGGTGGGCGCGAGCCGCGCTACACCGACCTCGCCGCGCGAGGTGCGCCGGAAGAGCATTCTGGCGAGTTTGGTGCTGGCGGATAATTCCACGGACGGGCACCGGTTAACTCCAGGGTATGCCCGTGAGGTTCTGACAAGGCCGTTGAGCGATGAAGCGGCTTACGATGGCATGAGTCGCATCGGTATGGGTGGAGACCGGCTCACGCTTAAGTTTTAAGCCGCATGGTGCGTGGCCCTGAGCGTGAGCTCAGGGTGTTTTCAGAATCGAGAATGAGTAGGAGTAGGAGAACGAGAGCGGAGGCGGAGGCAGGAGGGCGGAGAACGTTCAACATCCAACATTGAACATCCAACGTTCAAATCGGAGTGCAGAGGGGTCGGGGCGGTTGAATGTTGGATGTTGAACGTTCACCGCCCTCCCGCCGGTGCCGTTGTTTCTTTGCTCTAGAAGTGCGGGCGGCTTTTGCGTTCGGGATCGGTTCAGGTTACCTTATCCGATGAGAACGGAAACCGATTCGATGGGGGCGATGAGCCTTCCTGAGGACGCCCTTTATGGTGCCTCAACGCAGCGTGCGGTGCTCAATTTTCCGATCAGCGGGCGCCCCATGCCGGCGGGATTTATCTGTGGACTGGGGCGGGTGAAGAGCGCCTGCGCGCGCGCCAACGAGGAGCTCGGGCGTCTTTCCGCCGGCAAGAGCGGAATGATCCAGCAGGCCGCGCGGGAGGTCGCCGATGGCAAACTCAACGCCCACTTCCCTGTCGACGTTTTCCAGACCGGCTCGGGCACTTCGACGAACATGAACGCCAACGAGGTGATCGCCAACCGGGTGAGCCAGCTCGCCGGCATGCCCGTGGGTTCGCGAAAACCCGTTCACCCCAACGACGACGTCAACCTCGGCCAGTCGTCCAATGACATCATTCCGACCGCGCTGCACTTGAGCGTGGCACTGGGGTTGGCGCAGGCGTTGCGGCCGGCTTTGCTGCACTTGCAGGCGGCACTGGCCAACCGCGCGGGAGCCTTTGCCTCGGTTATCAAGATCGGGCGTACGCACCTCATGGATGCCACGCCGGTCACGCTTGGGCAGGAGTTTTCGGGTTACGTCCGGCAGATCGAAAAAACAGTCGAGCGCACCGACAAAGCGATCGCCGCATTGCGTGAGTTGGCGGTGGGTGGCACGGCCGTGGGCACGGGCATCAACGGGCACCCTGAGTTTGCCGGCAAGGTGGTGCGGATCTTGAAAGAGGAAACCGGAATCGCCTTCGTCGAGGCGCGCGATCATTTCGAGGCGCAGTCGGCACGCGACGACGCAGTGGAGGTCGCCGGACACCTCGCGACGATCGCCGGCAGCCTGACCAAGATTGCCAACGACATTCGTCTGCTTGGGTCGGGGCCGCGTAGCGGATTGGGGGAACTGCGCCTGCCGGCTACGCAACCGGGGTCTTCGATTATGCCGGGAAAGGTTAACCCCGTGATGTGCGAAATGTTGGTGCAGAGCTGCATCTACACGCAGGGACTGTGTCAGATGGTGGTGGTTTGCGGACGCGAGGGGCAACTCGAACTCAATGCCACGATTCCCCTCGTTGCCTATGCGCTACATGAGGCGATTCAGGTGCTGTCTGCGGCGGCGCGTCAGTTTGCCGGTGCGTGTGTGGCGGGACTCGAAGTGGACGAGGCACGGTGTCGGGAGTTGGTCGCGCGTTCGCTGATGCTGGTGACCGCGCTCAATCCGTACATCGGGTACGATGCAGCGGCTGCGGTGGCCAAGGAGGCGCTGGTCACCGGCAAGACGTTGCGTGAGGTGGTGCTGGCTAAGGGGTTGATGTCTGCGCCAGCGCTCGATGCCGCGCTGGACCCGGCGCACATGCTGCGCCCGGGTGGCT
>JBILJE010000239.1:0-5068 GCA_044377395.1 Rariglobus sp.
GCGATTTTCTTCGCCGCGTTCTTCGTTTGGCCCCTGTGCCAAATCCTTAAAGGCGGCTTCATCGATGCCGATGGCCATTTCACGCTCGCCTACATCGGCGCGCTGCTCTCCGACCCGATCTACTTGGGCGGCTTGGGAAACTCCTTCCTGCTCGCCTGCGCCTCGACCACCCTCACCTTCCTCATCGCCCTGCCGCTCGCATTTTTGAGCGACCGCTTTCGCTTCCCGCTAAAAGCCCTGCTCGGCTCGGTGGTACTCCTGCCGATGATCCTGCCGCCCTTCGTGGGCGCAATCGGCATCAAGCAGATTTTTGGCCAGTACGGCGCGCTCAACGCCCTGATCTTAGAACTCGGGTTGCGCCCCACCGGCTGGACCTACGACTGGTTCGCGGCCAGCCCATTTTGGGGCATCGCGGTGGTCAACGCCCTGTCGCTCTACCCGATCATTTACCTCAACGCCACCGCCGCCCTCGCCAATATCGACCCGGCCATGGAAGAGGCCGCGCAAAACCTCGGCTGCACCGGCTGGCGTCGGTTTTTCAAAATCACCCTGCCCCTGATCCAATCCGGCCTGTTCGCAGGTGGCACCATTGTCTTCATCTGGGCGTTCACTGAGTTAGGCGTGCCGCTCATTTTTGACTATCCACGGGTGATCGCGGTACAGATTTTTTACGGACTCAAAGACCTCGGCGGCAGTCCCGCTCCCTACGCCCTGGTCACGGTAATGCTGGTGAGCACCACCGTGATCTATGCTGTGGGCAAAGGCCTTTTTGGCCGTCAACAGCACGCGATGATGGCCAAGGCCACCAGTTCCGGCGGCCCTCGTCCCCTGCCACTCCTAGCCGCCTTGGGCTGCACGGCCGCGTTTGCCGGCGTAACATTTTTGGCGGTGCTGCCGCATCTGGGCGTGGTGCTGGTGGCTTTTGCCAGCGACTGGTACGCGAGCGTGTTTCCGCAACACCTCACGTTGGCCAACTTCGAGCTCGCGCTCGGTCACCCGCTCACCGTTCCAGCCATTGCCAACTCGCTCAAATTCGCCAGCCTGTCCACGCTCGTCGACTTGGTTCTGGGCATCGCCATCGCCTACGTGGTGGTTCGCTCGAAACTGGCCGGCCGCCAACTGCTCGACACCCTCGCGATGCTGCCGCTGGCGGTGCCTGGGTTAGTGCTCGCCTTCGGTTACCTGGCGATGAGCCAGGAGGGCAAATTCTTCGCTTTCCTTAACCCAATCGCCGACCCCACGATTTTGTTAATCATCGCGTATTCGGTGCGCCGCTTGCCCTACGTCGTGCGCTCGGCTGCCGCCGGTTTTCAGCAGACCAGTGAGACCCTCGAAGAAGCCGCGCAAAACCTCGGCTGCCCTCCGCTCAAGGCGGTTTTTCGAATCACCCTGCCGCTGATCGCCGCTAACTTGATTGCTGGCGGTCTGCTGGCCTTCGCCTTCGCCATGCTGGAGGTGAGCGACTCGCTAATACTGGCGCAAAAGCAGGCCTTTTATCCGATCACCAAAGCGATTCTGGAACTGTTTCAGTTACTTGGAGACGGCAAGTTCATGGCTAGCGCCCTCGGTGTGTGGGCGATGGTTTTTCTAGGGGTGACAATCGTCGGCCTGAGCGTGGTTCTGGGCAAAAAACTAGGCGCGATTTTTCGCGTATAGGGGCCCCACCGAAAACGTCGTGTAACTGGTGTGTTGTTAACACGCACGGTTTAAGCCTGCGGCTTGAGTGCGCCGAGCCGCAGCTTGGTTTCCACGGTTGACCGCTCTAACGCCCCACTTAAGGTCGGCAAAGTATTCCATCCGTGTTTGCCCAATCCGACCACTCCATGATGTTCCGCCGGCTCTGTATTATCAGCACTCTTGCCGCACTATCCCCGCTTGCCACCTTAGCGCAGCCGCTTACGTCGCCCCCGGTGCCGGTACTCACCGACAACCTCGCCCAACGCTTCGCCAACGGCGTTGTAGCTGTGGCCGAGGACAAGGTGATCACCGTCGACGACCTGCGCCGCGAAATCGGCCCACGCGTGCCCGCCCTGCAGCGCTCCGCTCGCAACGAGAAGGAGTTCAACGAAAAGCTCGAATCCCTTCAGGATGAAATCATCCAGGAGATGATCGACCGCATCCTCATCGTGAAGGACTTCAAAAAAGACGATAAGCGCAAGGTCCCGGCCAGCTACATCAACAACGCCATCGCCGAAGAGCAGATCCGCCGCTTCGAGAGCGACCGGACCAAGTTCCTCGCCTACTTGCGCAACACCGGCATGACCTATCGCGATTACCGCAAGAAGGTCGAAGACGACATGATCTACGACTACATGCGCAGCCAGCAGCGCAAGAGCAGCAACATCGTCAGCCCCGCCCGCGTCGAATCCTTCTACAACGAAAACAAGGACCGTTTTCAGCAGGACGATCAGGTTCACATGCGCCTGCTCTCGCTGACCCGCCAGACGGCTGAAACCGACGAAACCCTGCGTGCGCGTGCCCAAAAAATCGTCGACCGCTTCAAGGCCGGCGAAAAGTTTGAGGACCTTGCCCGCGAGCTCAGTCAAGACGCCAAACGCACCAAGGGCGGCGACTGGGGGTGGCAGCCCCGCGCCGACCTCAAAGCCGAGTTCAGCAAGCCCCTTTTTGAGTTAACCAAAGGCCAGTCTACCGATCCGATTCTGGCCCCCGAAGCGGTTTACCTGCTGTACGTGGAAGATCGCAAATTTGCCGGTTTGCAGCCCTTGGCCGAGGTGCGCGAGCAGATCGAACGCATCCTCAGTAATCAAATCGCCCGTGAGTCCGAAGCGCGCTGGCTCGAGCGCCTGCGCCGCAACGCGTACGTTAAAATCTACTAATCGCGAGTCATCAAAACCGCGCCGGCACGCCGAACAACTCGGCGTGCCGGCGCTTTTTTTTGCGGTTGCGGGGGAACGGATGCCTTTGGGTAAAACACCTTGAGCTCACGCTCAAGGCCACGGGAGTGTATTTACGCGGCGTGTGGCCTTGAGCGTGAGCTCAAGGATGCCGAAAAACCTCAACTTGAACGCTCATTCGAATCAGAGGCTCAAACTTGGACCAACGCCCCAAGCAACGCACGGGGCTCAAAAAATGGTGGACACCACTGGACTCGAACCAGCGACCCCATCCGTGTGAAGGATGTGCTCTAACCAACTGAGCTAGGTGTCCCAAAGGTCGGCCAACTTGGGGAAGCCTTTCGCGCAAATCAACACCGATTTCACGCGATCTAAGCCCAAAACCGAATCCCACTCCGAAAAGTCGGTGGCCATCCGGGGCTTTTTCAGAAACCTGTCGCCATGCGTTTCTTCGTCATCATGACCGCCCTCGTCGGTGCCTGCGCCATACTCACCGGAGCCTTCGGCGCACACGCCCTTAAAAGCAACCTGCTCGCCTGGGGCACCTTGTCCACGTGGCAAACTGCGGTGCATTACCACTTGATGCACGCCTCGGCCCTGCTCGCCGCCAGCCTCTATGCCAGTGGCAACGCGACCGCTGCTGCACGCCGCTGGCTGTTGCGCGCCTGCGCCTGCTGGGGCCTGGGCATCGCCCTGTTTTCGGGTTCACTCTACTGGCTAGCGGTAGGCGGCCCCCACTGGCTGGGCCCCGTCACGCCATTCGGCGGCCTGTTGCTCATCGCCGGTTGGCTCTGCGTGATCGGCGCCGTCCCCGCGCGCGCCGCCGCAGATACGTCTGCCTAACGTCCCGCGTCGCCCTCGCCCTTTTCCGCTCGCCCCACGCCACGATGGAACTCCCCCCTGAGCTGCGCCCTGTGCTGGAAGCCTTGCGCCGCGTAGCCCGCCCTCGGCTGGCCGGGGGCTGCGTGCGCGACGCCCTCCTCGGGCTCACGCCCAAGGACTTCGATGTCGAGGTGCAGGGCATCACCTTCGACGCGCTGCAACGCGTCCTCGCCCCCTTCGGTGCCACCGACGTGGTCGGCCGCAGTTTCGGGGTAATTAAACTCCGGCTCAAGGGCGCCGAATACGATTTCAGCCTGCCTCGGCGCGAATCCAAAACCGGCTCCGGCCACCGAGGTTTCGCCGTCACCCCCGATCCCCTGCTCAGCGACGCTGACGCGGCCGCCCGCCGCGATTTCACGATCAACTCGCTCACCTGCGACCCGTTCACCGGCGAAATTTTCGACCCTCATGGCGGTCAACGCGACCTGCGCGACCGCGTTCTGCGCCACACCAGCCCCGCCTTCGCCGAGGATCCCCTGCGTGTACTGCGCGCCTTCCAATTCGCCGCTCGCTTCAACCTCACCCTCGCGCCCGAGACAGCCGCACTCTGTCGCAGTATTGCCGATACCTTTCATGAACTTCCGGTGGAGCGCGTGTGGGGCGAATGGGACAAGTGGGCCACCCAGGCCACCTACCCCTCCTGCGGCCTCGCGGTGCTAGAGGAAACCGGCTGGCTGGTGCATTTTCCCGAAATCGCCGCTCTGCGTGGCTGCCCCCAAGACCCTGAATGGCACCCCGAGGGCGACGTGTTCACCCACACCGCGTTTTGCTGCGACGCCCTCATGAAACAGCCCGATTGGGTTAACTCCCCGCCGGCGCGCCGCCGCATTTTGCTTTTGGCGATATTAGCTCACGATTTCGGCAAACCCGCCACAACTGCCCAGTCCGAGGTGCGCGGACGCCTGCGCTGGCGCAGCCTCGGCCACGAGTCAGCCGGTGGCCCGCTCGCGGACGCCTTCCTGCGCCGCATCGGCGCACCCCACGCGGTGCTTGACGCCGTGCGACCGCTGGTGGTCTTGCACCTGGCGCACCACCATGGCAGCGGCGAATTCAGCGACAGCCACATCCGTCGCCTCGCCCGCAAACTCCACCCCGCAACCATCGACGAGCTGTGTGCGATCATGATCGCCGATTCGCTGGGCCGCCCGCCGCTCACCGGAACCGAAAGCCTGCCGCTGATCAAAACCCTGCGCAACCGCGCCCACGAACTGAACCTGCGCCAAAACCCGCCCCGCCCCATTTTACTGGGACGGCACTTGATCCACCTCGGGCACACCCCCGGCCCGCAGTTTTCGGCCATCTTGCACGCCGGCTTCGAGGCCCAGCTCGAC
>JBILJE010000240.1:0-5015 GCA_044377395.1 Rariglobus sp.
CTACGACAGCGATGCTATCCGCGACTTCATCCGCCAGCGTGGCGGAATCGCCGTCATTCCCCCAAAAGCCAATCGCTCCATCAAACCGGCCTTCGACGAACACATCTACGTTGAGCGCCACCACATCGAGAATCTCTTCGCTCGCCTTAAATCCTTCCACCGCATTGCCACACGCTATGAAAAGCTCCATCGCACTTTCGCCGCCAGGTCTCCCTCGCTTGCATCTTCATCTGGCTCAAAGCTTGAGCGTTATTTCCGAGACACGCCCAGCGCACCGCTCTTCTTGCGCGCCCTGCTAGACTTTACGTCAGCCCCCGAGCATGCGCCGGTAATCGCGTGGCGTCGCGCCTGTGCGCTCGCGGAAACGTCGGTTGAAACTGGTTAGCGTGTTAAAACCCGCATCCGCCGAGACGCGGGTGATCGTGAGGTTGGACTCGCGCAACAACCGGCACGCATGGTCGAGTCGCAGGTCATTCAAAAAATCCGATGGCGCTCGTCCCGTTACGCGTTTGAAATACCGACTGAACGCCGCCGGCGACATTGCTGCCACTCGCGCCAGTTGCGGCAACGTCACCGCCTCTTGGAAGTGACTCGCTGCATAGTCGTAAACCCGCGCCACCCGCGCTTCGGTCTCCCGGTTTAGCACTGGCGCGTAGGACAAACTCGCCAAGGGCCGCGCCTGGCGGTCCCTGGCCAGCAGTCCGAGCACTTGCAGCAACCGGCTCAACCCCGCCACGCCCTCGGCTTGCGGCAGCGCCCGCAGATCCTCGGCCGCTTTGTGCGCGGCACGTCCGGTGAAATGCAGCCCGCGCGCGGATCTCGCCAGCAGGTGGGCGATCGACGAGAACTCCGGTTGCGCCCACACCGCTTCACCGATAAAATCGCGCTTGAACTGTATCACTACGGAGTGCGCGCACCCAGCCGCCGGCCTTGATTCACCGCTTTGCCAGAAATGTGGCAGGTTGGGCCCGAGTAACACGAGATCGCCCTCGGCGAACGACTCGATGCTGTCGCCCACAAACCGCCGCCCGGAGCCCTTCACGATCAGCGTCAGCTCCACCTCCGGATGGAAATGCCATGGCGCGTCGAAGCGCGCCAGTTTTCGCTCGCAAACAAAGAACGAGCGCTGGGGATCGGCCGTCACTTTTTCAAACCGTGCGCGCATATAATGGGGACTATATGTCCATAAAAACCCTGAATATTACAAAAGTGAGCATTTAAAGCCTGATATTGGTAATCAACCGCAGGAAAACGGGCTCTGCAATGCGATATAATGGGGCGAATTAGTTTTCCTTCACCCACAACATGAATCCGCTCTCCGATTATCGTCCTTATCGCAATCTGCCTGCGCTCGCTGGCCTTGGCTCCTTTGCCGATGCGGCCCGCCCCGGCCTCGATGTTGATGTCGCCGTCAGCCGTCTCAAACGCTTTCACTACGCCTTCTGGCGGCTTCACCAAATTTGCATCGCCCGACTCACCGCCGAGCCGGTATATGAGCTGAAAATGGCGTTCAGCCTCCATGGCTATCTGGCCGCCGAAGCCGACACGCTGTTCCGGGAGCGGGTGGGCGAAATGCGCGAACCGCCACTCGGCCTCGAAAAAATACCTCATGGCGCGCTGGCCGTTTTCTTCGATGAAATCCTTTGCGCTCCCTCAACCGAGGACCTCGTAGCCGGCCTTTATCTGAAAGCCTTCCCCGCCCTGCGCGCCGCCCTCAGCACTTACGTAGCTGTCGCGCATCCGCTGGCCGACGCGCCCTCGATCCGCATCTGCCGCATCGCGCTGATGGACTTGGAGGAAATCTGCGCCTATGGCCAAGCCGCGCTCACCGCGCTGAACTTGCCTGCGGCCGCCTCCGCCCAATGGCTCGGCTTGCTCGATATCTGTCTAGCCGCCGGCGGCGGGCTCGATGGCTCGCAACCGGTTTCCTTAGGCGAGCCGATTCGCTACTACTCGTCCAAACCCTATGTCTTCGACGGCACGCCGAATCGCGACGCGCGCTTCCCCGATCCCTATAATCTGGGCGTCAACGCGGAGAAATTTCTTTATGACGAGACCAAGCCGGCCGACATCAAGGTGCTCATGCTTTATTACAAGCGTCTCCGGGAGATCGATGTGCCCGAGATGATGGCGAGTATCATCACCGAGACCAAGGGCAAGCCATGGGAATACTACCGCGATATGACCCGCCAGTTGTGGGACGAGGCCCGCCATGCCATGATGGGCGAAGTCGGATTCATGAGCCTCAACCTCGATTGGCCCTCGCTGGTGATGATTAACTCCACCTGGTCGCGTTCGCTCAATCTCACCCTCAAGCCCAAGGAGCGGCATGCGGTGCTCTACTTTATCGAACAAGGCCTCATGCCCAAGACGGGCAAGCGCCACGAATGGGAAGTCAGTCGCGAGGCGCTCAGCCCGCTCGCCACCACCTTCCAAGACTACGACTGGGCCGATGAAGTGCTCCATGCGAAGATCGGGCGCGATTGGTATGTGGCCGACATGCCCTCGCCAGCGGAGGCGATTCGCTACGGCGATGAAAACTGGAGCCGCGCCTCGAACCTGTGGCAGCGCTGGAAAGACGAAGGCCACACCCAGCACCGCAACTGGTGGCCCGACCTCTACCAGGCCTATTGCGCGGCCCGAAATCTTACGCCTGATCCGGACGTTCTCGCGTTCAACGAGAGCTACGAGGGCATCCGCCCCGATTTGAAAGAAGCCGCCGCCGTCACCTGAGCCTTACCCATGCGCCTGTTATTCACCAAATCCAAGTGGGAGGCCCCCCAGCTCACCCTCGATACGTTTCTCGACCGCGTCGTCGCCGACGGGTTTGACGGCAGCGAGCTCCACCTCATCGGGCAGTCCGAGCCAGCCGCCCGTATCCGGCACGCCCATGCCGAGCGCGGCCTGCTCTGCATCGCGCAGGTTACCTCGGCCGGCAACACACCCGACGAGCACCTCGACGACCTTCTGCGCCAGCTCGATTCGGCCGCCGAGGTGGGGGCGGTGCGGGTGAATGTCCACGCCGGCTGCGACGTATTCCCCTTCAAGGAAAGCCTCAGGATCTTATCCTCCGCGATGAACCACGGCCGCATGCTCGGCCTGCCCTTGTGCTTCGAGACGCACCGGGGCCGGCCGACCTTTTCCGGCCCCGGCACCCGCCAGCTGCTGGAGGCCTTGCCCGAGCTGCGCCTGACCGCAGATTTTTCCCACTGGATGTGCGTGCACGAGTCCACCTTGGAAGATCAGGGCGACACTCTGGCACTGGCCCAGTCGCGCTCCGATCACCTCCATGCGCGCATCGGTTTTCCGCAAGGCCCGCAGGTGGCGCAGCCGTTTGCGCCTGAGTGGGCCGGCTTGCGCGAGCGTTACCTCGCGCTGTGGCGTCCGATCCTCGCGCAACGACGGGCCGAAGGGCGAGACTGGTTTGCTATCACCCCGGAAGCTGGACCAGCCGGTTACATGCCTGTGCTCCCGTTCACACGGCAGCCGCTCGCCGATGCATGGGAGGTCAACGTGGCCATGCGCGATTGGTTGCGCGCCCTTCTAGGCGACGGGCTCTTGTAGAACCTCCCGTCACTGGGCCTGTATTTGAGGGCTTTGCATCTGGCTCCTCAGTAGCTTGAGCTCTTCGCTTGGGGTGATTTTACCAACGAACTTCCCGATCACCTCGCTGCGTTTGATTGGGATTTCGTAAGGAGCGCCTTCTCTGGGTTTGATGCCCAGAGTCACCTGCTCACCCTCCATTTTGACGACGCGCTCAAAGTAGGTTTGCTGGGTTTTGGCATCCTTCCACGAGACAACGTCGTACTTTCGGACCTGAATGAATGGCCGGAGAAAATCGCGGGTGTAGAAGCAAACATCCTCCGCCGCGTAATCGGGCAATAAGCGATCATGCCCGATGGTTATCCGCCCGAAGCAACTTACCCCTGCAAGCATCAGAAGGGTGCACGTCGCACCGGCCAGAGGGATCGCTCGATAAAATCGGATGCGCGTTGAGGGAGGGGCACTGGCGAGCGGGGAGAGCGATGGCGCAACCTGGCGGGTGTGGCGGATGAACTCCCACAGCAGCAACCCGAAGAGAATCGTCAAACCGCCGTTGACCCACCAAGGCGGGACGAAGTCACCTTCTCCGATACCCATTATCAAGACCGCCCCGGAATTGTTCAGCGCATGCCACAGGATGGCGGGAAGGATCGAACCCGTGCGCCAGACCACCACGCCGATTCCCAACCCAAAGAAAATCGGGCCGATGAAATTGAACGGGTTGAAATGGAAAACACCAAACGCCAGCGCGGTGCACGCAATCGCCGTTACCGGACCGCGTTGTTCGAGCGTGCCTTGGAAGGCGCCACGGAATAACAACTCTTCGCAAACGGGCGCAACCAGTCCGATAACGAGGAGATTAACGACCCAGTCCTCCGTCGATTTCGGCGTGAACAGTTTGGCCAATGCTTCCATCATCGGAATCCAGTCAGCGAAGTAGCGGGCGAGCAGAGGTTGGGTGACCTGATTGAGCAGGACAGCCGCGCCGATGCCGGTCAGGGCGAGCAGGGTCACGCGTAGCCAGATGGCTCCGGAGACCGGCCGCAGCCGCAGGGCTTCCTTCACCGAGCCGGTCTTCCATTTTGCGTAGAGAATGGCCGGTAAAGCCAAGCAGAGCACCTGCCCAAGGGCCGTGCCCCCCAGAATCGAATCTCCGGCAAGTAAAAACTGGCTCAGGATATATAGCTCTGCGGCCACAATGAGCAGCACCCACGCATCGCGCGTGCACGGGGAGGGTAGGCAGAAGCGAAGGATGCGTGTGAAAAAGCAGTGCACAGGATTGCCGGGGGCGCTCAGGGGGCCGCGCCCTCGGTGATCACCCGTAGCGAGCCGACACAGTAGCGCTCGTCGGCGGCATTCACGTGCAGGGTCATTTTCAGGTAGAACCGGCTCTTGCCGGCGACCGCCGTACTCAGGTCGACAAACTGCGGCGGGTTTCTCCACGCCTTGCTGTCGATGCTTTGCGGATACGC
>JBILJE010000241.1:0-4991 GCA_044377395.1 Rariglobus sp.
CGGGGTTCATGGCGGCGAGGTGTTCGCCGGCCACGCTGAGCATGCCGCCGGTGCCGGCGGTGGGGTCATAAAGAGAGCGGACCACGCCGGGCTTGGTCAGGGCGTCGCCGTCCTCGATGAAGAGGAGGTTAACCATGAGGCGGATGACTTCGCGGGGGGTGAAATGTTCGCCGGCGGTTTCGTTGGAGAGTTCGGCAAACTTGCGGATGAGCTCCTCGAAGACGGCACCCATCTGGGCGTTGCTGACGGCGTCGGGGTGGAGGTCGATGGTGGCGAACTTTTCGGTGACGAGGTAGAGCAGGCCGGACTTGGCGAGTTTGTCGATTTGGGTGTGAAACTCGAAGCTTTCAAAAATGTCGCGGACGGCGGGCGAGAAGGCTTGCAGGTAGGCGCGGAGGTTTTCGCCGATGTGGTCCTGATCGCCCATGAGCTTTTTCAGGTCGAGGGGCGAGGTGTTGAAAAAGAGCTGGCCGGACTTTTTGAGCAGGAAGGGCTCGGGGTTGAGGCCGGCGGCGGTGCGCTTGGCGAGTTCGGCGAGGACGGAGCCCTTGGTGGCGTCGAGCACGCAGTCGAGGCGGCGCAGGACGGTGAACGGGAGGATGACCTTGCCATACTCGGATTGCCGGTAGTCACCGCGGAGGAGATCGGCGACGGACCAGATGAAGGAGGACAGGTTGGGATCGGCCATGGAAAGAGGGACGGAGGGCGCTAACGGGTTAAAATTGGGCCGAGTAAAGCGGGCGGGAGAGCGAGGGGGCAAGGGGCGAAGCGAGGAGCGGCAGGAAAAAGCGGATTTTAACAGGTAGGGTCGGACAACGGCGGGGGGAAGGCGTTGGATAAGGTAGCCAAAAAAAAGCCCCGACGCGGGGAGCGGTCGGGGCTGTGGGGGACGGTGGGCGGAAGATGATCCGTCAGGGTTTGAACGAATCGTTGGGTTTGCCGTCGTCGGCGAGGTCGCCGAAGTGGTTCACCGCATCTTTGAGGAGGGAGGCGGCGGCGAAGACCGTCAGGCCGATGGGCGTGCCGGAGAGGGGACCGGCGATGGTGAGGGCGAGGCCAGCGGCTTTGCCAAGGAAGGAGAGGATGCGGAGGAGTTTGGTGGGCATACGCCTTGGAGTGGTGTCAACTCGGGGGGGGCTTTTGAAGTAGAGGCTAGCGAGTAGCTGGTAGTGAGTAGGTCGGACTCGGAGCGCGGAAATTCGGAGGGTATCACAGAGGCGAGCAGGAGGTCGGAGGAGGGCACGGAGGACGGTCGCTCGGATTACCAGATTCGGCGGGTGAGAACGAGTAGGCGTGCTGAAAATGGGGTCGCGTCGTTAGATAGATACATTGGCCCTCCAAGATTGATGTTCATCCCGGCCCCCGCTGGCATGCTGATCACGTGAAACTCCCGCACCCGTCACCCAATCCCCGTTACGGTGAACTCCGCGCGGTTCTCACGGCTCACCCTGAATGGTTGGCCCCGTGGAGTGGGCACTTTTTCCGCGTTCAAACCCTCTTGTTCCCGACCGCCAAAGACATCCTTTCCGGTGCCGGTGCCAAGCAGCGTGGCGGGCGCTGGAATTCACCCGGCCTCGCCGCCCTTTACGGCAGCACCACCGACACCGCCGCTCTTGAGGAGGCCAAGGCCAACGACCGCTACTACGGCATCGAAACCAAGACCCCGCGCCTTCTCGTCGCGATCAACGCCAAGGTCGGCCACCTGCTCGACCTCACCTCGCCCGCCATTCGCCGCAAGCTCGGTATCACCCTCGCTGAACTCGCCGGCGAAGACTGGCGCAAACTCCTTCAATCGGGGCAGGAAAGCCTCTCGCAGAGGGTAAGCCGAGGGGGGGTAAGCCGAGGTGGTCGGGCCGTTACATGGATACATAGGGCGGAAAAGGTGCCAGGCCGTTACATTAAATAAAAAACGAAGTGTACGGGCACAAAAGGGGCCCCAAGCTGAGGCACGCGGCTATTTCTGTGAGATACTAAACTCCGTCACCCACGCCTTGTCCTCCCTGCGCCATTCGATCGGCTCAGTTTTTATCCCAAAAGCGCGGCGAAGGGCCTGACTGAGGCGTAGTTTTATTTTTTGGCAGCGGCGTGCTTTTTGGCGTCGATCCAGCCGAAATGACCGCCGCATTCGGCCAGTTGTTCTAAAAAAAGCCACTGGCGGTCCGGGCGCTGGGAGCGGCAGTCAAGCAGGCCGAGGTCGTGGGGTGTGAGGCGGTGGCGCACCCCGCGTACCAATACGGTGGCGACCTGATGTTCGTTGGCATTGAAGGTGAGGGTGATTTCGCCCCAGCGCGTACCCACCGGCACGGCAAAGGCCGCTTTGGTCACTTCGCCAATTAGGGATTCGGCCATTTCTGCGATGGAATCGGCGGCGTCGGCCGTGGCCATGATACCGCTCGGGCGAAAGAAAAGGAGGTTTTCGAGCACCCGGTAGGGCCAGCCGTAACGGTGCAGACGGGCCTCCACCGCCGGTGTACGGTCGGCGGCGGTCGGAAAGAGGAGGATCGGTTTGGCCACCAGGTTGAGCGTGAGCTGGTCCAACGCCGCCTCCGGGGCGCGGGTGCGGATGAGCACGACCGGCGCGGTGCGGCCGTCGTCACCGCAGAGGGTGGCGATGGGGAGCACTCTGGCGGGTGTTGCGGTTGAGGTGGCGTGGGAGGGGGCGGCAAACGGTTGCAGTCCCAATGCCGTGGCAATGGAGGCGGTGAGTTTGGGGTCGTTGAAACCGTAGAGAACCAGGTCCGCGGTGGTGAAGGAGCGTTTTTCACAGCGGCCTTCGTCGCAGATGCCGATGTGGGCGGTGTGGCCGTGCGCGTCGGTGTGGGAGACGATCCGGTAACGGCAGTCGTGGCCGGTGAACGTGTTCACACAGGGTTGGGTGGAGGCGGTGTGAGTGCGGGGCGATAGGAAGGGCCGGAGCAGGGCGAGGTCGTCCGCCCCGAGGCCTTTTTGCCAATGGGGGAGCGTCAGGGCGTCGGAGCCGACGATTTCAAGCGAACGCCAAATGGGCGACATCTTGAACCTCCTTTGGCGGGAGCACGGTTTTGATGAATTCGCGTTGGGTCATCCATTCGCGCACCACACGGCTATCCTCGTCGTGTTCGTAGCTGGTCTGGTTGCGGGGTTTTATGGTGACTTGATGAGGCTCGGGGTCGCCTTGAAGATAAAAGTGCAAGACCGCGCGCAGCAGCAGGAGGTGCTTGAGTTCGATTTTGTAGGCGTCGAGAAAGTCGAACACGTCGCCGACTTTGCTCCTGATTTTGACGATGTGGGCCGAACCGGATTGGAGGTGGAGTTCGTCCAAATGGACGGAGTTGATGCCGGGGACATCCGTGCAGACGAGCGAGGCGCGGCCGAGGTCACGGAGCGGATCGAGGGTGAAGCGGGTGCAGTCCTCGAAGTGGGTTTCACGGCCGTAGAGAACGAAGCCAAACAGGCCGCCATACATGCTGGTGGCGCGGACCCCATCGGCGTGGATGTGGAGGTGCTCGTTTAGGGGATCGAGCACGACCACGTCGAAGGCCTCGGGGTAAAACCCGGCGGTGTCGCTGTGGCCGTCGGCAGCGACGGTGGCGACGCGCTTAAAACTGTCGCCGCGACGGATCATGAACCAGTGCTCATGTCCGCGTTGGTAGGCGAAGACCTGACAACCGGCGGGGCGGTTGTGTTTGAGAAAGAAAACTTCGATGGCCTGGCGAAGCTCGGCGAGTACCGCCTCATTCAGCGCCCGCATGGGGGTGTTTTTTCGAAAGGTGCAGGCGGCGTGGGTTTCGAAGGCGCGCGAGCGCTGCTGGACGCGCAGGATGTAGAGCTGACGGGCGGTGTCGGGGGCCCGTCAAAGCCAGGTCGGCAAGGGAGGCATCGGGCGGGATCGGGATGCCGGCCTGGGTGAGCGTGTGCCACAGCTCCTCGGTGGGCTCGGGTTCGGCGAGCACCGAGATGATGAACAACGCCTCCACCAACGGGGTTGGGGTGGTCGGGCCGTTTTTGAGCAGTTCGGCGATCAGCGGCCGACAAGCGGCGAAGCGGTTTTCGTTTGCCCCGAGAGCGCCGAGATCAAGACCGACGGCGGTCAGGAACGCGGGAAAACCTTGGAGAAGTTCGCTGAGAAGTTCGGGCGCGAGGGAGCGCAGCAGCTCGGGACGCGTGAAGCGGAGGGAACGTGGATCGGACATGGAGAGGCGACAGGCGGAGGTGAACGAGCGGAGGTGAAAAACGGTCACCGTTGACCGGCGCGAAAAGCGCACGGCCGGAGAAAGGAACGCGCCACACCGCGGAAAGGAGGGAAAACCCTAAAAACCCGCGTTGCCGTTAGCCCATACAAGCCCCAAGCGGGTGTGGGGTGTGGACCCTTCTTGGCTTGGATCAATGGATTACGTGTTTATAAAAGTTTTAATAATAGGCGGTTAAGTTGTTTAGTTAATTTGCGATTAACTTGGGTTTTGAGGGAACCGAGGGCGGGTAGTGGGTTACTGTGGATGCAAAAAAAAGCCCGCCCCTGGTTGAGGGCGGGCGGGGCGGCAGCACGGGCGGCGCCGGAAATCGACGCAATGCGACGGAATGCGACTCAGGCGCGGGCGGGGATTTTCAGTTTGGTGCGGATGTGCAAAGCGACCTCGGAGACGTCGTAATAGACGAAATGCCCGACGCGGTGGTGGGGAAGGCGTCGGAGGCGGGTCCATTCGCGCAGAGTGCGGATGGACGGCTCGTGATCTTTGGGGAAGATGCCGCAAGTACGGAGGCCGACGATGTCGGTGAGTTGCGCGTTGATTGGCAGGTTGAAGCAGGGAGGTGAAACGGTGGGTGGGTTCATGCGGTGAACGCGGGGTGTCAACGTGGGCGGGGCGCAAAAAAGCCCGCACCGGTGAAGGTGCGGGCGGGTTGTTGGGGTGGCGTGGTTGCGACCGGTGGTTCCAGTGGACTTATGCGGCGATAGCCAGGGGCAGCGCCTCCAACGGCGTGACCGTGGCCGTGGCGACGGCAACGACTGGCGT
>JBILJE010000242.1:0-4990 GCA_044377395.1 Rariglobus sp.
TCCTCCTCGACTCCGTCCATCATCGAAACTCTCCACTCCAATCCCTCTCGCTGTCTCTCCCTTGCATCAAACCCTCCTCGCTAAAACAAAAGACCCTGCCTGGCTCGCGGTGCCGGCACCGCGCACGATTTATCGCGCCGTGCGCAGCCTAGGCCCGGGAGAATGCGCGACATGGCATGACGGCCGGCTCACGATCAGCGCCTACGATAACGCGCGGGATTTAATCACCCCGGATGCAGGTGCGAAACCCGCCCGAAGCCGCGAAGAGTTCACCGTTGGCCTGCGTGCCCAACTCGAGGATACCGTCCGCGCGCACGCTCTCGCCGATGTGCCGGTGGGGGCGTTTTTGTCGGGCGGGCTCGATTCAACCGCACTGGTCGCCCTGATGGGTAACATCAGCAGTACCCGCCTAAAAACCTTATCCATCGGCTTTGATGATACGGGCTATTGCGAGGCCGCCGAAGCCGCCGCCAACGCCCGCCACCTTGGCACCGATCACCACGCCACGGTACTCACCGGCGAACGCGTCGCCGCCGACCTTGGCGCCCTGATCGCCGCACTCGACCACCCCACCGGCGACGGCATCAACACGTATTACGCCAGCCAAGTCGCCCGCGCAGGCGGAGTCACCGTGGCGCTCTCAGGGCTGGGGGCTGACGAGCTTTTTGGTGGTTACCCGTCCTTCAAAAACACCGCACTTATCCAGCGTTGGCTACCGGCGTGGCGCGCCCTGCCGACATCACTACAGAAAAGTTTGCTCAACCGCTGGAGTCACGGAGACACCCGCTCCCGCAAGCTGGCCGACGCGCTTAACCACGCGACGAGTCCCGCCTCACTCGCCCTGCTGCAACGGCGAGTGTTTTGCGAAAGCACCCGCCGCTCGCTTCTGGCCCCTGAGTTCACCTGCGCCTACGCCCCGCACCCCGCAGAAGCCGCCCTCGCCGCCCAACTCGGAGGCACCGACCTGTTCATAACCACCAGCCTGGCTGAGATGCGCGGTTATATGGCCGACGTGCTCCTGCGCGACAGCGATGTGATGAGCATGCGCCACTCGCTGGAGCTGCGTGTGCCCTTTGTCGATCGTGCGCTGGTGCGTTGGCTCGCCGGCCAGCCGACGGCGTTTAAATACACACCCAAACACCCCAAATCGGCAATCGCTGCCGCCGTAGCCGACCTGCTTCCACCGGAACTCTTGGCACGTAAAAAACGCGGCTTCACCCTACCTTACGCGGTGTGGATGCGAGGACCGCTCAAACCCTTTCTTGAAGAGACTTTTTCGGCGGCCAGCGTGGGACGAAGCGGGCTGTTTGATGAGGCGGCCGTGCAAGCCTACTGGCGGCACTTTCTTTCCGGCCATGACGCGATTGAATGGTCGCGCGTGTGGTCGCTAGGAATTCTCATCGCGTTCATTAACCGCCCGCGCCCTTTTACCCCATGAACACGCTGTTGCTCGCACCCGAGCTGTTTACCACTGACAGCGGCATCCCCCGCATCCTGCGCCTTTACCTCAAGGCGCTATGTGAACTGGCCGGGGAAAAGCAGCGGGTGCGCTTCGTCACGCTCAACGACGTCGAGGTCGATTCGGCCGACCTACGGCCCTACACCGACGCGCGCGTGCTCACGCAATGGGCGGCGTGCGGGCGCGACAAACGCGGCTTTGTCGCCGCGACCCTGCGCTTGAGCGGAAGCACACGGCTGATCATCTGCGGCCACGTCGCGCAGTTGCCCGTCGCTTGGCTGGCGAGCTGGCGGAGGCCAGGACTGCGCTACGCGCTGGTGGCGCACGGCATCGAAGTGTGGCGACCGTTCACCTGGGTTGAACGCCGGGCGCTGCGCGGGGCCTGGAAGATTTTTTGCGTAAGCGAGTTCACCCGAGGAGAAATTCTCAAACAAATCGACCTGAGCCCGGAGCGCCTGGTGGTATTACCCAACGCCCGCGATCCCGGACTGGATAACGCCGCCCCGCTGGCGAACGCAGTAGGGGCGCAGGTGCCGACGGGAGCCGCAGCAACGGTGCCCGCCCCACCGGCAGTAACAGCGCCCGAACCGTCAGCTACGCGCCCAGTGATTCTCACTGTTGCGCGCCTGACCTCCTTCGACCGCTATAAGGGCATCGAACACCTGATTGACGCCATGCCCGCAATTCTGGCCCAAAAACCCACCATTAAACTCCGCATCGTCGGGCGCGGTGATGATCGCCCACGACTCGAACAACGCGCCCGCGATTTACGCCTTGGCGATGCCATTGAATTCACCGGCTACGTGGAAGACGCTAGGCTCAAGGCAGAGTTTGCCGGCTGCAGCCTATTTGCCCTACCGAGCAAAAAGGAGGGGTTCGGCTTGGTGTTTGCGGAGGCAATGGCCTGTGGCCGGCCCTGTTTAAGCGCGCGCGAAGGGGGTATCCCCGAAGTCATTACCCCAGAAAGTGGCGTACTGGTTAACTACGGAGATGTGCCCGCACTGGCCACGGCCTGCCTGCACGCAATCGAGAAAAACTGGAACCGGGACGCGATTCGCGCGCGCTCCGAAGAGTTTAGTTACACCCGTTTTCGCAGCCGTTTGAACGAGCATCTTTCTGCATGAACGCCAAACCCTCCGCCCCGCCGGTCGAGCTCGTGATCGAGGCCGGCCGCACCGAACGCCATTACTGGGCCGACCTGTGGCGCTACCGCGAACTGCTCGGCTTCCTCGCCTGGCGCGACATCAAGGTACGCTACCAACAAACGATCCTCGGCGCAGCCTGGGCCCTGGTTCAGCCCCTGGCTTCGGTGGTGATTTTCACGTTTGTGTTCGGTCGGCTGGCCAAGATGCCCTCGGGTAATGAACCTTATTTCATTGTGGTGATGGCCGGGCAGCTCGCCTGGCAATTGTTTGCGAACACCCTCGGCAACACCAGCGGCAGCCTGGTCGGCAATGCCCACCTCATCTCCAAAATCTACTTCCCCCGCCTCACCGTGCCCTTGTCCACCGTCGGGGTGGCGCTGGTAGATTTCGCCATCCTGTTGGGGCTTTTTACCGCTTCGCTGGCATGGACGGGATTGATCCCCACCTACCGCGTGGTGTTCCTGCCGGTGTTTGTCCTTCTGACGCTCTTACTCGCGCTCGGCGCGGGCTTATGGCTGGCGGCGCTCACCGTGCGATTCCGCGATTTCCGCATCGTCGTTCCCCTCCTTTTGCAGATCGGCGTCTTCGCCACCCCGGTCGGTTATCGCACGGATTTCCTGCCCAACTGGCAGGCGCTGCTCGCGCTTAATCCGATGACCGGGGTGATCGACGCCTACCGCTGGTGCTTGTTGAGTGAAGGCACCGTCTTTTACTGGCAAAGCCTGTTGTTCACCTTGGCGTGGACGGTGGTCTTACTGGCCACGGGAATCTGGTATTTCCGCCACACCGAAAAGTCGTTTGCCGACATCATCTAAACCATGAACGACGACATCGTCATCCGCGCCGAAGCCATCTCCAAGCGCTACCGCATAAGCCACCAGGCGAGGCAAACTACCCTATGCGAAACCTTGCCCCACTTGGCTCGGCAGGCGTGGCAACGCTTACGCGGTGCGGCGTGCCCCTCGCGCGAGGACTTCTGGGCGCTGAAAGACATTAACTTCGAGATCAAACGCGGCGAAGTGGTGGGCATCATTGGCCGCAACGGCGCGGGCAAATCCACCCTGCTGAAAATTCTCTCCCGAATCACCCAGCCCACCACGGGCCGGATCACGTTAAAGGGCCGGGTCGCCAGCCTGCTGGAGGTGGGCACCGGGTTTCATCCGGAGCTAACCGGCCGAGATAACATTTACCTCAACGGAGCGATTCTAGGGATGAGCAGGGCCGAGATCCGCCAGAAATTCGACGAGATCGTGGCCTTCGCTGAGGTGGAGCGCTTTATTGATACGCCGGTGAAACGCTACAGCAGCGGCATGTATGTGCGGTTGGCCTTTTCGGTCGCCGCCCACCTAGAGCCGGAAATCCTCATCGTCGATGAGGTGCTGGCCGTGGGGGATTCGACATTCCAAGCCAAATGCTTGGGCAAACTTCGGGATGTCACCCTGAATCACGGACGAACCGTGCTGCTGGTGAGCCACAACCTGGCCGTGGTAAAAAGCGTCTGCGACACGGCCATTTATCTCAAAAAAGGCGGCATGGTCATGAAGGGGGACACCTCCTCGACCGTCGACGCCTACATGAGCGAAGCCACCACCGGCTCTGTTGAGTTCACCCCGGTGGTGGGTGACGAGGTCACCCTCGCCGACCTTAGGCTGTGTAACCCAGGCAGCTCCGAAGCCATCCATCGGGTCACCTTTGATCGCCCGTGCGAACTTCGGTTCACCCTGTCAGGCAACGACGCCGCGCTACGGATTTCCCCGTTCATACGGCTGCATGACGCCTTCGGAACGTTGGTCACCAGTATCTGCGGTGCGGAGGAAGGACTCGATTTTGCATCCGTGGAGCAAGCCCGCTCCTACATCTGCGAGTTCTCGCGTTTACCGCTCATGCCCGGCAACTATTTCATCTCGGTCGCGGCCTACAGCCTCGCCAGCAAAGCCCATTTGAATGCGAAGCAAATCCTCTCTTTCGAAGTCACGCCCTCGATGCTGCCCGGCGCCAACCGGGCCTACCGACAGGATCACGGGCTGGTACGCGTGATAAGCAACCTGAGGATGGAGTCGGCCGAGTCCGGGCGGCGTCTTTGAGCGCATGAAGCTGTTGTTTTTTATTCCGGAATACCCGCCGGACTTCGGCGGCGGTATCGCCACGTTCTACGCCACCCTACTGCCTGCTTTGGTAAAACAGGGACTGAGCGTCACCGCAGTGGTCGGCTCGGCCCTAGCCGGCGGGCCGACCGCGCGCACGGATCAGGGCGTAGAGCAGGGTCTTTTGTTTTAGCGAGGAGGGTTTGATGCAAGGGAGAGACAGCGAGAGGGATTGGAGTGGAGAGTTTCGATGATGGACGGAGTCGAGGAGGAAGGAAAAAAGGAGGCGAACAGGCGCAGGA
>JBILJE010000032.1:0-16744 GCA_044377395.1 Rariglobus sp.
ACCCGGGAGAATAGCGCCCTTGACGATGCCGCAAATACCTGGGATGTCGGCCACGGTCTTATCGGCGGAAACCACGCCGCAATCGCAGGTGGAGGTACCGATGACCTTCACCAGCGTGCCTTCGCATACGCCGGAGCCGATCGCACCGTAATGAACATCCATCTCGCCAATGGCGATGGGGATGCCAACGGGCAGGCCCAGTTTTTCAGCCCATTCAGCACACAAGTTACCGGCGGAAGCGGTGGCGTCGTAGGCTTTTTCGTAGAGGCGGTCGCGCAAGTCCGCTAACGCGGGGTCGAGCAGGGCAAGGAATTCCTTGTCGGGCAGACCGCCCCAGTCCTCAGCGTAGAGGGCCTTGTGGCCGGCGCAGCAGATACCGCGTTTGACGGCGCTGGGATCTTTGGCCCCGGCAAGGACCGAGGGAATCCAATCGGCAAGTTCGACCCAGGAGTAGGCCGCCTTGAAAACTGCGGGAGACGTACGTTTGCAGTGCAGGATCTTCGCCCAAAACCACTCGGATGAGTAGGTGTTGCCGCATTTGGCGATGTAGTGCGGGCGGAGCTTGGCGGCGAGGGCGGTGATTTCGGCGGCTTCCTTGACCGAGGTGTGGTCCTTCCACAGCCAGCAGTGTGCGGCGAGGTTGGCGGACCATTTTTTTTGGAACGCAAGGGGAGTGTTGGCGGCGTCCACTGGGATCGGACTGGAGCCGGTGCTGTCCACGCCCAAGCCGATCACCTGACGGGCGTCGAAGCCCTTGGTTTTCTTCGCCTGGGCGAGCGCCAACTTGATCGATTTTTCCAGACCGAGGAGGTAGTCCGCAGGATTTTGCCGGGCTAGATTATGGTCACTTTTATCCAGTAAAACGCCTTGGTTTCCGCTGGGATAATTGAAGACTCCGGTGCCTAATTCGGCGCCGTCCTTGGTGCGAACGACGAGGGCGCGAACCGAGTTGGTTCCGTAATCAATACCGATGGTGTACATGGTGGAAATGGCTGGGGTGAGGGTTCGCTCAAACTATCGGCTGGATTTTAAGCGTGGTAAACGCACACGCTACTTGACAGTAATGTGGAATGAAGCGCGTGACCATGGCGGCGATTGCCGAAAAGGCGGGGTTATCGAAAAACACCGTCTCGCTCGCGTTGAGGAATGATCCCCAGATACCGACGGCGACCCGCAAGCGTATCGAGCGCATCGCCAGCCAACTCGGTTACACCAAAAACCCCGTGGTGGCGCAGCTCATGGCGGAGTTAAGAAAGACGCAGCCCGCCGGCTATCAACGAACCATTGCTTTGATTAACGCCAACCTGGATCCCAAAGCGTTCACCAGCCATCCGACTATTCCTACCTACGTAGCGGGCTGTCATCGCCGGGCCGCGCAACAAGGTTATGTGCTGGATCAATTTTGGCTGCACGAGCCCGGACTCTATGGTGAGCAACTCAACCGAGTTTTGCGGGCCCGCGGTATCCGCGGCGCGATTGTCGTTGGCTTGATGAATGAGAATCGCCTGCCCTCCCGGTTTTCAGTGACCTGGCAGCATCATGCCGTGGTGGTGACAGGTGTGCGCACCCACGAGCCGACACTCTCCTTTGCCTGTGTTGATCACCACGCCCTTGTGCTGGAGGCGATGGAATATGCACGCCGCCTCGGCTACCAACGCCCCGCTCTAGTCCTTGAAGAAAAAATCGACCGCCTGGTTGGAGGCCGGTTCAGCGCGGGCTTTTGGGTGGGGCAGCAGTCACTAGAAATCCGAAATCATCTGCCGGGGTTTTATGGCGTGGAGGCAGCACGCACGGTACCGGAGGCGTTCACCAACTGGTTCCGCCAACACCGGCCCGACGTGATTTTAACCCTGCACACGGTGGTGCGCGAATGGCTGACCAAGATCGGCGTTCAAGCGCCGCGCGACTTCGGCCTCATCCAGTTGGAACTACGCCGTGGATGTGAAGACTGGGCGGGCATGGATCAACACAATGATCTCACCGGTGAGGCGGCAATTGATATGCTAGTATCACTGCTGCACAACAACGAGGCCGGTGTATCACGTTTTCCTCGCGCAACACTTATTGGTGGGTCCTGGGTGAACGGCGATACGGTGCGGAGGGTAGAACCCTGAGAAATCAATGAACGCGAGTGATTCCACCAAGTTAACAGGGTGAACACTCGCCTCGGGTGGTTCGTAAATGAAGTCCGTCAGTAAACGCTCAAAGCAGCGAAATTTAGCTGGGTGGCTACACGAATGCAGTGCTTGGAGTTTCACGGTTTTCCCATCGCAGGGGGGCTAACTGCTGGTATCACTAAGCCCTTCATCGCCATGCTCCACCTTTTCCATACCGCCGACTGGCATCTCGGGCAGTCGTTTCATGAGTTCGACCGCGACTTTGAGCACGCGCGTTTCCTGGATTGGCTGCTCGCCGCTCTGGTCGAACACCGGCCCGACGCCCTCCTGCTTGCCGGCGATGTGTTTGATACCGTTAACCCCTCCGCGCAGGCCCAGCGACGGTTTTATGGGTTTTTGCATCAGGCCCACAGGGTCTTGCCGAACCTGCAAATCGTCATCACCGCTGGTAACCATGACGCCGCCGCCCGCCTCGAAGCCCCGTCCGTCCTGCTGGAAGGGCTCAACATCACGGTGGTTGGCACCGTGCCGCGCGACGCCGACGGGCTGATCGATGCTGCGCGCCTGGTCATACCGTTGAAATCCGCTTCCGGCCGCGTCGAGACTCTCGCCCTCGCGGTGCCGTTCTTGCGACCGGCCGATGTGCCGCCCGTGCCGGAGGCGGCGGATCCTTATCTGGACGGCATTAAAGAACTCTATCGCCTGGCAACCGCCGCCGCCGTGGCGTTGCGCGACGAGAGGTATCCGGGCGCGGCGATTGTCGCCCTCGGGCATTGCCACCTAGCAGGCGGCGAGGAGTCGCGGGACTCGGAGCGGCGCTTGATTATCGGTGGTACCGAGTCGCTCACCCCGGATACGTTTCCGGCGGAACTGGCCTACGTCGCCCTGGGCCACCTGCATAAACCCCAGTCGATCGACGGCGGGCGCATCCGTTACTGCGGCAGCCCGATTCCGCTGTCATTTTCGGAGAAAAACTACGCCCACCGGGTGCTGCGCGTAACCTTCGATGGAGGGAAACTCGGCGCGGTTGAGCCGCTCGCCATCCCGATCACCGTATCCTTACTACGGATTCCGGCGCGGGGCGCTTTGAATTTGGCGGAGGCGCTGGACCAGTTAACAAGCATGGTTTTCGCTGCCGATTTGTCCGCCGAGCAGCATCCCTTTGTGGAGTTTCACCTGTGGGACGATGGGCCGGACCCCACCCGCCGCCACCGCATCGAAACCGCCCTGGCGGGCAAGCCAGTACGTTTAGCCTCAATAAAACTCGAGCCGATCCCGCGCGACCCTGCCTCTGGTGAAGCCGGACCGGTTGCCCCCGTGACGTTGGCCGACCTTGGATCGCTCGATCCGGAGGCCCTGCTACACGCCACGTTTGTGGAAAAATACCAGAACCCGCCTGCGCCCGCCCTGCTGGCCGCACTGCGCGAAATCCTCCTGGCCGACACCACCGCGCAACCCTCCGCCGGCCCCGCCGCCCAATGAAAATTCTTCGCATCAGTCTTCGTAATCTCGCCTCACTGGCCGGCACGCACACGGTGGATTTTACCCGTCCGCCGCTCAGCACCACCGGGCTGTTTTCGATCAGCGGCCCCACCGGTTGCGGCAAGAGCACGCTGCTGGACGCCCTGTGCCTGGCGCTCTACGAGGACACCCCAAGGCTGGGCGCGGCCTCCGGCACCAAGTTGCCCGACGGCGGCGGCGAGATCACCCAAAAGGATCCCGGCAACCTGCTGCGCCGGGGCACCGCCGAGGGTTTTGCCGAGGTGGTGTTCGTCGGGGTGGATCAAGCTACCTACACCGCCCGCTGGAGTATTCGCCGCGCCCATGGCCGGGTGAGCGGTTCCCTGCAAAAATCCGAAATGACGCTCTACCGGGGCAACGTCCTCCACGGCACCGAGGGTGTCATCGAGCTGGGTGGTAACAAAAAAGACGTGCTCCCGGCCATCGCCGCCAAGGTCGGTCTCACCTTCGCCCAGTTCACCCGGGCGGTGCTGCTCGCGCAGAACGATTTCGCGGTTTTCCTCAAGGCAGACGACCGCGAACGCGCCCTGATTTTGCAGGCGCTCACGGGCACCGAACGCTTCGAGCGCCTCTCCATCGCGGTTTTTGCACGCAACAAAACCGAGGCCGAGGCGGTGCAACGTTTGCTTAACCAACTGGAGGGCCACGCCCCGCTCGCAGTCGAAGCCCGCGCCGAGGCCGAGGCCGCGCAACAAGCCGCCGCCGCCGCCTTGCTCGCGGCCGACCAAGCCTGTCGCGAACGCGAAAGCCACGCCGACTGGTTCCGCCGTCGCCACGAACTCACCCAGGCCACCACCCTCGCCGAGCAGACCCTCGCCGAAGCCGCTCAGTTTTCCCTCGCAGCAGATCCGCGCCGGCAGGACCTGGAAATCGCCAACGAGCTTTCCCGCGAAGCCCGGCCGTTGTCCGCCGCCGTTGAGCGCGAAGCACGCCAGCTGGCCACCGACACCGGAGCCCACGCCGCCGCTTCGGCCAAAAAGAACGAAGCCGACCAAACCTTGTTCCGCCAACGTGAGCATCGCGACGTGGCCCACCTTGCCAGTGTCCGCGCTCGCCAAGCCGCCGAAACTCTCGCCCCCGACCTAGACCGAGCGCGCGTCCTCGACAGCCAACTCCACCCCTTAGCCAACAGCCTGGCTGTCGCGATTACCGAGCGCACAACCGCCGAGCAAACCGCCCGTATTGCCGCCGCCAAACCGGCGCTCCTGCGTGAATCGATCGCGACGCGGGCGTCCGCCACTGCCCAGCTTGTCGCTCGCCGCGCCGCACTCACGCCGATCGTCCCCTTCGCGGCGGATTCCACCGCGTGGCTTGACCGTCTTAAAACCGCAGCGCGCGCCCGCACCGCTGACGCCGTTGCCCGCTTGGAACACAAAACCAAAGCCGGCGCCGTCACCGCGTTGTCAGCCAAAACCAACCTGGCGCAGGCAAGCGTTGAAACCCATAAAAGCGCCCTCGCCGCCAGCCTCGCTGAATACGAGAGCGCGGCACTGGTTTTGCGAAACGTCGACGCCGAGTCCCTCGCCAGCGAGCGCACCCGCTTGGACGTCACACGCGAGGTGCTGGGCGGCTTGCGCGACCACTTCGACCAACTTGCCGATCTGGGGCTGCGGATCGCTAACCTGAAATCCGAGCACGCGGCGGTGCAAACGGCGAGCGACCAAGCCGCGCTCGCCCTCGCCGAAATCGACAAAAACCAATTCCCCAGCGCCCACGCCGCCTGCCACGCACTCAAGGACGCCCTCATCGCCGCCGAGGCGGCGGCCAATCCCGCCAGCGCCGTATTGCGCAGCGCTCTACGTCCGGAAAAACCCTGTCCAGTTTGCGGCGGTGCCGACCACCCCTACGCCGTTCACCCGCCCACCGAAGAAGCCGCCGCACTCGGCTCGCTGCGCAAAAGCGTGCAGCAAGCGGAAGCCGACCTGGCCACACTTTTGGCCGAGGTCGCTAGGCAGAAATCTGTCCGCGATCTCAACTCCCAGCTCGCGCTCACGCATGCGGCTTCGCTGCGCACACTCGACCAACACCTCGCCACCACCCGCAACGTCGCGCCCGACCATCCGCTCCAGCACCCCGCTGCCCGTGCGATTTTGGACCAACCCGAAGCCGAGCAAGCAACCCTGCTCGCCACGCAACTCACTCAACTGGACCAAGCACGCACCACGCTCGACGCCGCAGAAAAAGCGCATCGAGTGGCTGTCAAAACGCACGAGGTCGCCCGCACTCATTACGACAAGGATTTGAAGTCGTTTAACCAAACCGAACTCAGCCACGCCCAGTTGTCCGCCCAACTCGCTGCCGCCACCGCTGAACAGGAAGCCGCCCAGCGCAACGCCGAAGCCGCCGGGCTGGAGTTAACCGCATGCTTCGCCGAGGTTGAGCCGCTGTTTAGCAGTTTAGTCGGCGCGCGTGAGGATTTTGCGGCCGACGCCACCGCGCTGCGGGAGCGCTTGGCAGCCGATGTGGCTACGCTGCACGAGTTGGACCGCCAACTCACCGAAGCCATCTGTTGGAGCGAGAATTCCGCCGTCGAACTAGACGGATTGACCGCTGCTGCGAACACGGCCGCCGAAGCGCTCGTTAAGCGCCAAGCCGAGGAAACCGAAGCCCGCCGTGCCCACCACAGTTTGCGCACCGAGCGGGACCAGCTGATCGGAGGTCGTGCGGTGGCGACTGTAGTGGCCGAGTTAACGCAGGCCAGCGAACAGGCGGAGGCCGCCGCGTCGTTGGCGGCGACGGTTTTGGCCGAAGCGGACAAAGCCGTTGCAACGGCAACCGAGGCCGAGCGCGCCACGCTGGCGGCTGTCGACGCAACGCACGTTCGCCACGCGTCCGCCGAGGCTGCGCTTGCCCGCTGGGTGAGCGCTTTTGAACTGCGTACCGGCCGCGAACTCACCGCGCTCACGCTCGCAGCCTGGCTGGAGCGGGATGAAGCCTGGTTTAAAATCGAGCGTGTGGCGGTGGAGGCGCTTCAGTCCGCGGTGAAAACCGCCGAGGGCGCACACCAAGCCCACTGCGCCACGTTGGCGGCGCATATCGCGACCAGCCCGACGGCCGACGACGAGGCCACGGTCGAGGCGGATGTTACCCAGCGCAAAATGGCGAAGGAGGCGGCTGCCCAAGTGCTCGTGGGCGCGACGGCGACGTTGACTGCTGACGATGACCGGCGCGCTGACTGCGCGGCCTTGTTGGAGCGGTTAAACGAGCAGAAGGCCAAAGCCGAACCCTGGGGACAACTCAACGAATTGATCGGTTCGGCGGATGGCGCCAAGTTCCGCGCCATTGCCCAACGTCGCACGCTCGATCTGCTGCTTGGGTTTGCCAATGCGCAACTTGATCTGCTCGCCGGGCGCTACCGGCTAGAGCGCTTGCCGGAGTCGCTCAACCTGCTCGTGTGCGACCGCGACATGGCCGACGAGCGACGCTCGGTGCATTCGTTGTCGGGCGGCGAGTCGTTTTTGGTGTCGTTGGCGTTGGCCCTCGGGTTGGCCTCGCTCACCTCGAACCGCCTGCGCATCGAGTCGCTGTTTATCGATGAGGGCTTTGGTAGTTTGGATCCGGCTACGCTGAGCACGGCGATGAACGCCCTCACGCAACTGGAGTCGCAAGGCCGCAAAGTCGGGGTGATTTCGCATGTCTCCGAGATGGCCGATGCGATTCCGGTGCAGATCCGCATCGTCAAAGTGCGGGCTGGGGCGTCGCGCGTGATCGTGCCGGGTGCGGCTCCGATTTTGGCGGACGACGAGCCGGATAAAGCCGAGGTAACAACTGAAGCCGGCCGGGCTGCGGTTGCGCGCAAAAGCGAAAAGCCTCAAGCACCGGCGCTGGTTTTGGCTCCCGAGGTGCAAGCGGATCATGCGCAACGCCTGCTCGGCCGACTGCGCGAAGAAGGCGGCAAGGCCGGCAACAAAACCCTGCGTGAAGCCCTGGGCTGGGACGAGCCGACCTACGAAGCGGTAAAGGCCAACCTTTTGGTGGGCGGGCAATTGATCGCAGGCAAGGGACGGGGAGGCTCAGTGGCGTTGGCCGGGTGAAGCGGGGCAGGTTTTGCCCCGCCTTTTAAAAAGTAGCGCAGACTTCCAGTCTGCATTCCTTCCCGCTCGAAGCCAACTGGGGGCCTGAGCTGCTGTTCGGTTTTCAGCTCAAAAAACATTCAGGCCGTACGAGCGGAACCGCGCGCGGACCGCCTCTGTGGCTGCGGGCGTGGGGGGCGGGGTGTTACCCAGCGTGTAGGTCACTCCGCACGCAGCCCACTTGGCCTCGCCCATCTTGTGGAAGGGCAGCACTTCCACACGCTCCACCGCCGGCCCCAGACTCGCCACAAAACAAGCGATCCCTTCGATGTTTGTCACCTCATCGGTCAACCCCGGAACGAGGACGAAACGGATCCACAGCGGACGTTTGCGCTCCGCCAGTCGCCGCGCAAAGGCGAGCGTGGGGGCGACTTCAACACCGGTTACCTTTTTGTACGTCGCCGGATCAAACGACTTGATGTCGAGCAGCCACAAATCGGTTAACTCAAGAAGTTCATCGTCAACGCGGGCACCCAGGTAGCCGCTGGTGTCCACCGCCGTGTGCAAACCCAACGCTTTGGCGCCACGCAGCAGGGCTTTGGTGAACTCGGTCTGCACCAGCGGCTCGCCGCCACTGAGGGTCAGGCCGCCTTTGCGCAGAAACGCCCGGCGTCGGGCCAGGTCGGCCAGCAGATCCTCGGCGCGGCACGGTTTTCCAGCGCTCAAATCGACCGTGTCGGGATTATGGCAATACTGGCAACGCAGCGGGCACCCGCTGAGGAAAATAACTTGGCGGATTCCCGGCCCATCCAGCAAGCCTGCCGTCTCGATGGAATGGACCCGCCCCAGGGCCGCAGGCGGACAGGCCGGGGAAACCGGTGCGCACGGAGTGGCGTTCACGATTAGTGCGAGCCGTGGAAGGTCCGGCTGATGACGTCGAGTTGTTGTTCGCGGGTGAGCTTCACGAAGTTAACCGCATAGCCGGACACGCGCACGGTGAGCTGCGGGTATTTTTCCGGCTGCGCCATGGCCGCCTCCAGCGTGGAGCGGTCGAACACGTTGACGTTGATGTGGTGGCCGCCCGAGGCGAAATAGCCGTCGAGTAGCCCGGCCAGATTATCCATCCGGTCGAGGGCGTCGCGGCCGAGCGCACCGGGCACGATGCTGAAGGTGTAACTGATCCCGTCCTGCGCGTCCTGGAAGGGGAGCGAGGCCACTGAGGCCATCGAGGCAACCGCACCGCGACTGTCGCGGCCGTGCATGGGATTTGCTCCCGGAGCAAAGGGTTCGCCGGCGCGGCGGCCATCGGGCGTGTGGCCGGTCTTTTTCCCGTAAACAACGTTGGAGGTGATCGTGAGCACCGACTGCGTGACGACACTATCGCGGTAGGTCGGTTGCTGGCGGAGCTTTGCCATAAAGGTCTCCACGCACCAGCGCGCCAGGCTGTCCACGCGCTCGTCGTCGTTGCCGAATTTGGGGAAGTCACCCTCAACGCGATAATCAATCGCCAGCCCCGAGGCGTCGCGAATGACGTGCACGCGCGCGTATTTCATGGCGGAAAGCGCATCGGCTACGACCGACAGGCCGGCAATTCCACAGGCGAGCGTGCGCAACACCTCGCGGTCATGGAGGGCCATTTGGATCCGCTCGTAGCTGTACTTGTCATGCATGTAGTGGATGACGTTGAGCGCCCCCACGTACTGTCCGGCCAGCCACCCCATCATGCGCTCTAAGGCGGCTTTAACTTCCGTGTAGTCGAGGATGTCGCCGCGAATGGGCGCCGAGGGCGGTGCGACCTGAATTTTTTGCACCTCATCGATGCCGCCGTTGATGGCGTAAAGCAGGGTTTTTCCCAAGTTGGCGCGGGCACCGAAAAACTGCATCTGTTTGCCGATGCGCATGGCGGAAACGCAGCAGGCAATCGCGTAGTCGTCGCCCAGATACCCGCGCATCAGGTCGTCGTTCTCATACTGCAGCGAACTGGTTTCAATCGAGGTGCGTGCGCAGAAGTGTTTGAACCCGGGGGAAAGGCGTTCGGACCAGAGGATCGTCAGGTTGGGCTCGGGGGCGGCTCCAAGGTTGTGGAGCGTCTGCAGGAAGCGAAAACAGTTCTTGGTCACCAGCGTGCGCCCATCGACGCCCATGCCTCCCAGCGACTCGGTAACCCAGGTGGGATCGCCACTAAAGAGCTCATTGTAGTCCTGCGTGCGGGCGAAACGCACCAAACGAAGTTTGAGCACGAGGTGGTCGATGAGTTCCTGCGCGGCTGACTCGGCAAGGACGCCCTCGGCGAGGTCACGCTCGATGTAAATGTCGAGGAAGGTGGCGATGCGTCCGATGGACATGGCGGCACCGTTTTGCTCCTTGATGGCGGCGAGGTAGGCGAAATACGTCCATTGCACGGCCTCGGTCGCATTGGCTGCAGGACGGGCCAGGTCAAAACCGTAGGCGTTGCCCATCGTGCGAAGTTCTCCCAAGGCGCGGATCTGCTCGGACAGTTCTTCGCGTTCACGAATCAAATCGGCGGTCATGCCCGCACCGATAGCGTGGTCGAGTTGCTCCTTTTTGTCGGCGATTAGGCGGGTGATTCCGTACAGGGCCACGCGGCGGTAATCGCCGATAATGCGTCCGCGCCCGTAGGCATCGGGCAGGCCGGTAATGATGCCGACCGAACGGCACAGGCGCATCTCGGGCGTATAGGCGTCAAACACGCCCTCGTTGTGGGTTTTGCGGTGCTTGAAAATGGAGGCGGTTATGGCGTCTACGGTTCGCCCAGCGGACTCGACTGCAGCCGCAGCCATGCGGAAACCACCGAAGGGCATGAACGCGCGCTTGAGGGGGGCGTCCGTCTGCAAGCCCACGACGACCTCATTGCCACGATCGATGTAGCCGGGCGGGTGCGAACAGATGCCGGAGATCACCGCGGTATCCAAGTCGAGCATGCCACCCGGGGAAGTGTGCTCGCGGGCCAGTAATTCGCGGATTTCATCCCAGAGTTTAATTGTCCGCGAGGTGGGTTCGTTGAGGAAACTTTCGTCGCCCTCGTAGGGGCGGTAGTTGCGCTGGATGAAATCGCGCACGTTTACGCGGTCATTCCACAGACCTGGGGCAAAGGTGCGCCAAGCAGACTTGGCGGCAGGAGTTGCGGAGTAAGTGGGATCGGGCTGCGGGTCGAGCGTTGGCATGGTGGCGGAAAAGAATGGCAGAGCTTATCGCATGCAGGTGGGTTTGGAGACTTATCCATTGGGTTTACGTGCGCATATTTTGTCTCCTAGTATCGGGGCGCCCATTACTGATGAAACAAGCACTTGCCGGGTAACTGGGCGCGTGCAGAACTTGCCGAGGCTAACGGCCGTGCAGGAAAACCACGCCGCCGTGTGCCACGTGTTCAACACCATGACCTCTTCATCAGCCACTCAACGCACCCGCTGGTTTGTCGCCGCTGCCGCCGTCGGTATGCATGGCTCAATCGGTGCGGTCTACGCTTACAGTGTTTATACCAAACCCTTAATGGCCGCACTGGGCTGGCGCTATGAGCAGGTGACGCTCGCCTTCAGCCTGGCTATCGTTTGCCTCGGCCTGTCGGCGGCCTTTCTGGGTCGGGTGATCGAGCAGCGCGGCCCGCGCCAAGCCGGCATGTTTGCCGCACTGTGTTACGGCGGCGGCTTAATGCTCGCAGGACTGGCGGTTTCGCTGCGCTCTCCGGTTCTGTTTTACCTGGGCTATGGCGTGGTGGGTGGCCTCGGGCTGGGCGTGGGATATCTCACGCCGGTGGCCACCTTGATCAAGTGGTTTCCCGACCGGCGTGGTTTGGCTACGGGCTTGGCTATAATGGGTTTCGGCTTTGGCGCCCTGCTCGCGGGGCCGCTCATGGTGCGTCTGATTGAAGTGGTCGGATTGGCCCGCACGTTTGGCCTTATGGGCGGCGGCTATCTTCTGGTGATGCTCGGGTGTGCCCAGCTGCTGCGCCGCCCACCCGAGGGGTGGGGCCCTGCAGGCTGGACGGGACCTGCGCACGATCCGCTGCACAGCGCACCGTCCGCCGCTGAAGCGGTTAATACGAGTCCGTGGCAGCTCATCGCCACGCGCCGCTTCGCCCTGCTGTGGCTGTTGTTTTTTATTCAGGTGACCTGCGGCATCGCGGTCATTTCGGCTGCCTCGCCGATGGCGCAGGAAATTGCCGGGTTAAGCACGGCCCAGGCCGCCACCATGGTCGGGCTCATGGGTCTGTTTAACGGCCTCGGGCGTCTCGGCTGGTCCTCGTTTTCGGATGTGATCGGCCGCTCGGCGACCTTCATGACGTTTTGCGTGGTGCAGGGGGCGCTGTTCCTAGTGCTGCCGCTGTTGACGCAACACGAGGCATTCCAATTGGCCCTGTTTCTTATCATCAGTTGTTATGGCGGCGGATTCGCCACGATGCCGGCGTATTTGGGTGATCTCTTTGGAACCCGCCAACTCGCCGTCATCTACGGCTACATTCTTACTGCGTGGTCGGCAGCGGGAGTTGCAGGGCCGATGTTGGCGGCTGCGGTGAGATCGCATACCGGCGGGTTTCTGGGCACGCTTCACTACGGCGCGGCGGGCTTCGCCGTTGCGCTGGTTTTGGCCGTGCTGCTCCGTATCGAACAGCGCAAACCTCAGCTGGTTTCGGTGGCGATTTAACACCCAGTTCGGTAACGAAATGGTCGTACACGGACAGGGGTTAGCGAAAGTAGCAGGTGTGGCGCGGTGCGCGGCTTTTATTCGTCGGCACTCGTCTCGGCGCCTGCATCGCGCAGTTGTTTGAAGGCAGCGAGCGCGGCCGCGCGGGCCGTGGCGTGATCGACCAGCGGGTCCGGGTAGCGTCCGTCGATTTGGGCGTACTCGCGCATCGAGGCGGGCGCGGTCCACGGGGCTTGAAGGAACTTGTCGGGTAACCGGGCGATTTCAGGCACCCAGCGGCGCACGTAGGCACCTTCGCCGTCGAAGCGTTCACCTTGGGTCACAGGCGCAAAAATCCGGAAATACGGCGCGGCATCGGCCCCGCAGCCGGCGCTCCATTGCCAGCCCAGGGTGTTACTGGCTAGGTCGGCATCGACGAGAGTATCCCAGAACCAGCGAGCCCCGTGCTGCCACGGCAGACGCAGGTGTTTCACCAGAAACGACGCCACGATCATACGCACGCGGTTGTGCATCCAACCGGTGTGCCAGAGTTCGCGCATGCCGGCATCGACGATCGGGTAACCGGTCTGACCGCGCTGCCATGCGCGCAATTTTTTGCCGTCGGTATCCTCAGCCCATTGGAAGCGTTTGAAGTCCTCGCGCAGGGGCTGCGAGGGTGTTTGCGGGAAATGAAACAGCAGGTGGTGGGCGAATTCTCGCCAACCGATCTCACTGAGGAAAACCATCGCGCCTCGGCTGGGTGGGAATACGCCGCTGTCTGTGGCGAGCGCCTGAACCGCAGCCCAAACTTGGCGAGGCCCGATTTCGCCCCAGTGCAAGTGCGGCGCGAGCCGTGAGGTACCCGGACGCGCCGGCAGGTTGCGCTGGTCTTCGTAGCTGGCCATCGCGGTGGCGACGAAGGTCTGGAGTTGGAGTTGCCCGCCCGCTTCCCCCGGAGTCCAAGCGGCATGAAAGCCGGCGTCCCACGGAATCGACGGCAGCAGGTCGAGGTCGGCGAGCGCGAGCGACGGCGGCCATGCGGACTCAGTTGGCGACGGGAATGCACCCGCTTTGAGCTGGGTCGCAGGGGTGACATCTCGGGTGAGACAATGGCGCCAATAGGGCGTGAAAACTTGGAACGGTTTTCCCTGTTTGTTGGCGATCGTGTGTGGCTCAAACAGCAGTGCGGCGTTGAAACTTTTTGCCTCAACGCCTGCGGCGAGCAGGTCGGCCTTTATGGTTTTGTCGCGGGCTATGACGGCGGGCTCATAGCGCCGATTCCAGTAAACGGCGTCGGCGCCGGTGGTGGTGCGCAGGGCCTCCAAGATCGCGCCGCTGTCGCCGCGAGCCAGCAAGAGGCGGGAGCCACGGGTGCGAAGCGACGCGTCAAGGGCTGCCAGAGAGTGATGCAGCCACCACCGAGATGCAGCGCCTGAGGGCCACTCGCCTTCACCGGTATCATCCAAGATATAGACAGGGATTACGGGACCGCCACGGGCGATGGCCGCAGCCAAGGCCGGGTTGTCTTGCAGGCGCAGGTCCTGACGAAACCAGAGAAGGGTGGGGGCGGTATTCAAAGGGGGCTGAAGTAGCGCAGACTTCCAGTCTGCTGAGTTGGCCTACGCTGGATGGAATCCTGCGTAGGTTTTTAGTGCCATGTTCCAGATGCAGACGGGAAGTCTGCGCTACTCATTTTGACGCGCTCAGACGCCACCGAGCTTTGCGATGACTTTGAACTCGGCCTGGGTCAGCGGCATTACGGAGAGTCGTCCTTGGCGCAAAAAGGCGGTATCTTTGAGCGAGGGTTCGGCCTTGATCTGTTCTAGCGTAACGGGGCGGGGCAGGGCGCACACCGGCTTGAGTTCGACAGCGACCCATCCCTCCTCGTCGGCGGTGGTATCGGGAAAAAAACTGCGTGTGACCTCGGCCAGACCCAACACGGCTTTGGTGGTGACGCTCGCGTAGAAAAACACTTGGTCGCCCGGGATCATTGCTTTGAGGTGATTACGCGCTTGGTAGTTGCGCACACCGGTCCAGTCGGTGCGGCCGTCACGCATCAGATCGGTCCAAGCGTAGGCCTCAGGTTCAGATTTCACCAACCAGTATTGGGTTGTCATAGGTGCGTGCAAAAGATGCAGTTCGACTACATGGAACCACGTGACGATGAAAAGGTAAAAGCCCAGCCGGTGGCGGCGGTTTTTGGCCCACACGGCATGCTGGCGACGGAAGCACAACGTGCGTGGTGCGCATGAATAAAACCCTTTTACCGATCCGCTTATTGTTTATCGCCCTGTGCGCCGCCGCAGGTTGGCTGGTGTGTTACACCGTGTCGGACTGGGATACGCTGCGGATTCGTGCTTCCTCAATTGGCTTGGCCATCGGCTGCCTGGTGGTGCTGGTGGATCTGCTGTTGAAAGGCTTTTCGCTGCGCGGGCTTTCGGCTGTCACCTTTGGGTTGGCAGTGGGCTCGGCGATCGCGTTCATGATTCACATCTCGCCGCTGCTTCAAGATGGCGATCCGCAGGTTGTTTTTCTCGTGCGACTTGGGCTGTTTTTGATCTGCCCGTATCTGGCCACGGTGATCGCATTGCGCGGTAAAGATGAGTTTAACTTGGTGATCCCCTATGTGCGTTTTGTGCCGCACGAGGTCGAGGTGCCGGTGATCGTAGTGGATGTACGCGCGCTCATTGATGGGCGCATCGCGCGCGTCTGCAAAACGGGTTTTTTAGGGTCGGCCGTGGTGGTTCCCCGTTTCGTGGTCAGCGAACTCCAATCGATGACGGATTCCATGCATGCGCATCAGCAGGCGCGGGGTCGCCGTGGGCTCGATACGCTGGGCGAGCTGCGCAAAATCAAAAACTTGGATTTACGTATCCATGAAAGTGAACTGTCCAAGAAGGCTGATATTGACGCCAAATTGGTGTTTTTGGCCCAGTCAATGCGGGCGAAATTACTCACGGCCAATTATAGTCTAACCAAACTGGCGGAGTTTAACGGCGTTGTTTGCCTGAGCATGGCCGATTTGGGCAAGGCGTTGCGCCCCGAGCTGGTCGCGGGTGAGGTCATCGATGTGGAATTGGTGAAGCCGGGTAAGGAAGAGGGCCAGGCACTCGGTTATCTCGATGAACATGCCATGGTCGTAGTTAACCAAGGACGGGCCTATATCGGCCAAGTGGTAACGGTTCAGGTCATCAGTGTATTGCCATCCTCGTCGGGCAAAATGGTGTTCGCCCAGCTGGTGGAGGCATAAGTTGGTTACGTCGCACAAACATCCCTCGCTGCAGGTGGCGAACCGGGATTCGAAATCGGATTACCTGATCAGCGAAAATGAGTAAAAAGCATACGCTCAGCAATCCGATGCCACTTGGGAGATTGATGACTCGGCCTGCTTTTACGGCAGTATGCAGAAACCAGCGACACTCATGGCAGGAATATATCCCTGTTCAATACCTCGGTGTGCTGTGCTGATGCTTCAGCGCAGGAGTTAACTTCGTCGGAGCTGGAGCGGAAGGAGGTGGAGCGGCGTTGGGCGTAGTGTTCGGAGCCCCTCGGTGGTCCAAAAAAAGCCCGACCGGTGAAGGTCGGGCTTTTTTTGGGGTACGAAGTGAGCGTAATTGCTGCGGTGACTCAGGAAGGGATTTCGACGTGCGGGTTGATGTCTGCTTCGTAATCGATGCCAGCCAGGCCGAAACCGAAAAGTTTCAAAAACTCGGTGCGGTAGCCGGCGATATCGGTGAGCTGCGAGAGGGTTTCAGTGTTCACATCAGGCCAGATCTTGGTGACCTCGGCTTGTATGTCGGGCTTCATCTCCCAGTCGTCGATGCGCACGCGGCCGGCGTCATCGAATTCCAAGCCCATGCCGCCGTACATTTGAGTGCGGAAGAGGCGTTCGATTTGTTCCATGCAGCCTTCGTGGGTGCCCTTGGCCTTCATGATCTTGTAAAGGATCGAAATGTAGAGGGGCACCACCGGGATGGCCGAGCTGGCTTGGGTAACGAGGGCCTTGTTGACGGAGATGAAGGCGCGGCCATAGCCGTTGCACTTCAGGGTGGCGTTGATCGATTTTGCGGCGCGCTCGAGATCGTTTTTGGCCAGGCCGATGGTGCCGTTTTTGTAGATCGGCCAAGTGACTTCAGGCCCGATGTAGGAGTAGGCAACTGAGGTGGCGCCGGGGGCGAGCAGCTTGGCTTCGTCGAGGGCGTTGATCCACATTTCCCAGTCCTCACCACCCATGACTGCGGTGGTGTCGGCGATCTCAGCTTCGTTGGCTGGATCGATCGTGATGTTGGAGACGATGCCCTTGTCGGTATCGACGGTTTTATTGGTGTAGGACTGTGCGACCGGCTTGAGGCAGGACTTGTGGATGACACCGGTCTTGGGGTGGGTGCGGCGCGGTGAGGCCAACGAGTAAACCACCAAGTCGACTTGCCCGAGGTCCTTTTTGATGGTCGC
>JBILJE010000050.1:0-14317 GCA_044377395.1 Rariglobus sp.
ATGCAACGATTATATATTCAGCGTTGGTATCCGAACCTGTTTTTCTAATATTCAATCTCCACGTGCTAGTAGTACTGGGAGTAAAGGGTGTGGGACTTAAATGAACCCTAATCGCATGGTCAATATCCACACCTTCCATTAGCGGCGCATCGACGGTGCCCGGGGCAGTATTGGCCGCGAGGGAGAATACTTTAGCTTTACCCGGGGCGATGGTAAAAGGCGGTGTAAGAAAAGTACCGCTGAGAGGCGCCGGTCTGGTCCCAGTGACTGAGAGTGGCGTCTGCACCGACGCCTGATTTCCTGACCTTGTGTGTATTAAAATCGCATCACCCGAGACACCAATAGCAGGACGTTGCTTATACTTAAAACGAACCGGGTTTACATTGAGCGTGACGTTATAGGGATTGGCGAGAACGAAGGCAATACGCGTGTCGAGATAGGTGCCCGTGGGGTCGGAGCTGCAGCCGAAGAAAAAACGGGCTTGTAACAAAATGGGAAGGATAGGATTGGTCGTGTTGTCATCCTTGGGAAGGACCACGGCGGTGGCGCCGTTCGCTACCGGCGTATTATAAAAGGCCTTCAGTGCCTGCCACTTCGGATTTATAGAATAGGGTATCTTGAGTCTATAGATTGAACCGGATTCATATTTTTCCTGTTCATCCAGCGGCTGCTTGAGTACACTGTCTTTATAGAGTAAGCTGGTTTGATCAAGACCGTCTGTGGCGTCGGGTTGGGCGAAGTGCCAGCTAAGGTCTCGGCGCAGGCCGCCTGCGGCAGTGTTGGTCAGCAAGCCATTGCTGTACGCTGTAAGATCGTGAAAACGGGCACTTAAAGTAGCTCGATCAACCCCGGCTAAGCTGGCCGCAGTATAGTGATGGGCATTATTTAAATTCCGCAGTAAAGTGGCGGAGTCCTCGGTGTTGGCCGTGGGCTTGTAGAGATCCGCAAGTTGGGTCGAAGCCGTCGCAGCATCCTCCACCGCTTCCACTCCGAATCGTTGAGCGGATACACCACGATAGTAAGATTGCAGGCTGGTGGGTGTAAATGCGGCGGCATTAGCAATAGCGGGCCGGGGAGTGTAGGGATCGACTACGTTGAGTTTGGCTTTTACGCCTTCGTCGCCCACCCAGTACGCGTAATTGCCGACCGTTTGTTGGCCGCTGTAGCCAGGTACCTGATCACTCTTGATTTCCACTTTAGGCACGACGACTTGGCCACTGGCACCTGTTCCGGAGGCTTTGACCAAAGTGACGGGCTCGCGCATGTCCGCACTGGTCGTATCTTGGTTGATTAAGATCGGGTTGGAGATCGGGCTGGGGTTCAGGTTGGAGTTCTGGTTGGCTTCGTTGCCGCTCACCAACCACACACTCGGAAGGAGGGGGTTAAGACGGCCGGCGTTTTCTTCGGTGGCGGTGCGTGTGCTGGCTTCGCCGGCGGCGGTGGCGGCGGCACCGGCATCCCAAACTCCTGTATAATAGGGGTTGGGCGTAGGGTTGGTTGCTGTAGCGGTAAGGTCGGCACGGGCCGTCACGCGTTGATCGGGTCCGGCATACTTTTGTAATTGGCCCAGAGCTACCTGAAGGCCAAATAGCGCGTTTTGCCGGGCTACCTGCAGTCGCTGGGTGTTGCTCGCCACTTGCGTTTCCACGCGAACTAAGGAGGCCATCGATACAAGGATAAGGACCAATAAAGCCGTGAGCACCACGGTGATTAACAAAGCAAAGCCCCCACAGGTTTGTTTACGATGATGCATGGATAACAGGTCGATTCTACAGAATAGTATTTACGAGAAGAATTACTACCTTATCTCAGGGTTTAGTATTCTTGCAGGTCGGGGTATTACGAAGCGGATTTTCAGGCGAAGAACCATTATTTGTCAAGGAAACCACCTCTAGTTCCCTGCGCAATTCGACGCAGAGGGCCGTCCATACCGGATCCAGTTCAAATGCGTTATCATTGACGGCCGTATTCGATACGGTGTCCAGATCCATCGAATCCGACCGAAGCGTCCGGTATCGTTCATGGCGCAATTTATAATTATTTGCGTGAATAAGGGGGGAGTTACGAATAATCACACCACCCGCGTTGCGAGTAGTGATGCCGACGTAAAATGGATTGTAGATCGTAGTGATCCCGACAATTATACTATCTATATCCCTATAGACATCTTTCACTTTGGCCGCCCCAAGTGGGTCGAAGTGCGCAAAACCGTAAAAATGAAGCACCTTCCCTGCTTCGATCCTGTGGGTAGAGAGCAATTCACGCGGAGATAGCTGACGCACCACGAAGTGAAACCTCCCTCTGAGGTTGGTGTCGGCCGGAATCACGCAGTGAATGCCTAGTTGTTTACTAAACCTGCGGGTGCCGAGTTTGTATAAGTGGGCCACCCCAGTGCGGATGGTCAGGTTGACCAGCGTCATGGCTTCACAATAAATAGAGCACCCTAAATGACCTCCAGTGAACTCCCAGGCGGTGATCCGCCCGGGGGCGAGGGCCACCAGCAAGGACCGTATCAACGCAACGCGCAGGGTGATGTTTTGGCGTGCACCCAAATCGATCAATTTGAAGCAGTCCCCGTCGTCCTCGGAGATAACGGTTACAACCCGCCACTCGTTCACGAGGTTTTCCACGCCCATCAGTCGAGCCTTAACGCCGGATAACCGGTAACCCCTGGGAGGGACCTTAAAACGGGTTTGTTTAGCGGCGAGCACCCCCTGCCGACAGTTCATGCCGCGCTGGTGCTGGGCCGAGATTTCGGGGGCGGTATCAACCTTGGAATAAGCGGGCACTTCGGCCTTATAGTGGGGTGCTTCGGTTCGGGCAAAGCTGACTAGCGGATCGGACTCGTAGTCGCTGCCCGCCAACCGCAGGCTAGGCTGGATATGCATTTTTGAGGCAAACTTAGCGACACTATCCGTGGCACGGTAACCCAAAGGGTGCGGGATACGCAGGGGGAAATCGTCTGCCAAGGAACGAACCCCGTGAAGCGACCCGCTCAGCTGCTCAATGCAGCCGTCCAGACGCTGGTCCGCGTCGGTGGGGGTAAACTCGGGGTAAGAGGGCTTCATGGAAATTTAGCAGCAAGACAGTTACCGGCCGCAACCAAAGTCCGTCCCAAACGTTGCGGATCGAACGACGGCTGCCGAGGTGAGTGGTGAAGTTGGGCCGAGTGCCTCACCGAGCAGCCACGCAGAATGGTGCCGCCAAGAGACCCGTCAACACTAATGACAAGCGCTTGCCATTAAGATCACCGCCACTTCATGGATTTTTAACCTGAACTCCGAAGTTGAGTCAGGAGTGGAATCGCGAAAGCGCTTCATTGTAGGGTGGTTGAATGGCAATAACAACAACCGCAGATGCCCACAAAACCGCGTTCTTTCGCGGCCAAACTGCCTTGGATTTTTAAAGTTTAGTATCCTGAACCGGAATTTTAACGCAAAGTTCGCCAAGACCGCAAAGGACTCCGTAGCGGGCGATCGGCCTGCCGAAGAACAGAAAGCTAAAGGCGTAGGAGTCCTGAAAGAGCGCGTTGATCCAGCCAAAATTCCCATTGGTCCAGTGCAGCTCCTTGTCCAGAATGGGTTTGAGCAGGGACAGAATCTGCCGGTCCAGATAATTGATGGCGGTGGCGAAAAACAACAGGGCGCCGATCATCCATCGGTGGTCGGATTGGAGCATTTCGGTGGCTTCCAGCGGGTGACGCAGAAGCGGTCTAGCAGCGGTGGGAGTGGAAGCCATAAGCGACGAATGAATCAATACAGCGGGTTCAAGAAAAAAAGTCAGCTTGATAACAAGCGCTTGCATTATGTCCAGTAGCCTGGGTACAATGAAGCTTGGCGTGGAAAACCTAATAACGGAATCCACTCCACGATTGGCTCATGCCCCCCTCATTTAAACTAGAGTCCATTCAGAGGCCATTTTAACCCTGTACCAAACGAAACCAGCCAGACCCAAACGTGACGCGGGAAAACAAAAAGCCCGCTCGCAACTTTCGTTACGGGCGGGCTTTAGAGCTAAAAAAATTGGGTGCAGGGGTTGGATTCGAACCATCCAACCCCCACCCCTACGCTTTCGCAAATCATTCATTTGCAACAAAGGTGTCTTCAATAATCTTCTGCGTTGTTCTCACTTGTGTTCTCACAAAATCAAGGTTCGATCCCATCCGATAAACCAGACGCCAACTCGCAAACACACCCACCCACCCCAAACCATACGGCGAAGCCTGACAGAACCGACACAACCCCACCACCCCCCACCCCCGAACCCTTAGCGAAAGCCCGACACAACCGACACAACCCCCGCCGCTCATGCCTTCCGTTCACAAGCGCGACCGCTCGCCCTACTTTTATGCCAGCTTTACCGACCTCCAAGGTCGCCGCCTTAAACGCTGCACCCTCGAAACCGACCGCGCCGCCGCTATGGCCACCGCCGAGAAGTGGCAACGCGAAGCCGACACCCTCGCCGGTCGCAACGAACCCAACGCCGTGCCCCTCGCCGCTGGGCCTGACATCATGGAGCGTTTTTTGCAGCTATCACAAAAGGCCCGTGCCGGCGAACTCACCGCCGAGGACGGTCAAGCAATGGTCAACCACCTACTGGTTGCCACCGGACAAGACCCGCTCCGCCGTGAAACGGCCCGAACCTTTTTCACCGCCTACCTCGCCAACAAGGTTTCCACCCGCGCCCCCGCCACCGCCAAGCGTTACCGCTCCATGAGCGACCGCTTTCTTGCCCACCTTGGCCCCCGCGCCGATCACCCGTTGCGCCAACTTACCACCGCCGACGTTCGCGCCTTCCGTGACGCTGAGACCGCATCCGGCATAAACCCCACCACCGTCAACATCGGCCTCGTTTTCGTGCGCTCCGTCCTCGAACAAGCCAAGCGCGAAGGCGTCGTGTCCGCCAACGTAGCCGAGGCCACCGACACCCTTTCCGCTGAACACGCCGAACGGCGCGCCTTCACAGACAACGAAATCACCCACCTGCTCGCCGTCGCCCCCGAGGACTGGCAAACCGCCATTCACCTAGCTCTGCACCTCGGCTTCCGCCTCTCCGACGCGACCGGCCTACGCTGGGACCAATTCGACGCCGAGCGGGGCGTCATCGTTCACCGCCCGAAAAAGGAAAGCCGCGCCCTCACGGCCAAGAAGAAAGAGACCGTGTGCCCCGACGCCCTCGTTGCGTGGCTGCGTGCTCGGCAAAAGGTGGGGACTGTTCCCATTACCCCCACCCTCTACGGACGCCCCACCAACCGAAAACTGGGCCTGTCTGCCGAGTTCAACAAGCTACTCGAAGCCGCGAATATCACCCGCGTTTTCACCGCCGAAGGCACGGGGGCTCGCCGCGTCGCCGACGTGGGTTTCCATGCGTTACGCCACACCGCCGCCTCGAACCTCGCCGACGCCGGCGTTCCCGAAGACGTGCGCCTTGCCCACCTTGGCCAAAGCTCCCGCGTAAACAAAGGCTACACCCACCGCAAAGCCGAGGCCATGCGTGCCGCCCTCACCCCCAAGCCCGCCGTCGCCGTATGAAAAAGCCCACCGCCAAGACGAAGCCGGGCAAAGGGTCCACATCCGACAAAGGCCACCGCCCGGCCTCGCCGGAACTGCTCGCCAAACTCAACGCATGGGCACGCGTGAACAGACTTCAGCGCGCCGTTACTCACGGCAAAGCCCCCGCACTCGCTGAGGAAGTAGTAGAGTTTTTACACGCCGTCACAGGGGGCACCTATGCCATACCGCGAACACTGAGAGGGTTTCCGGGGTCACCGTGTGCAGTGAACCCGAGCACAGGGGACGTCTATGCCATACCCCAAACATTGAAAGGCTACTGCGTTAGTGAAAGCGGGGAGGCATGGAAAGCCCCCCAAAGTGTCATCGAAACGCCCGTCCTTGTGGAAACCGTTCTGAGCGCAATTCGCGACGGGGACGCAAAGACACTCCGAAACCTCGCCGCCGCCGTCGAACGGGTCTACGCCCGCGCCGATGTTACAGGGGGCAAACTCACCTTTAAGCCAGCCAAGCCCGGAAAGCTGGCAACCTTGGCCAACGCTCAAAAGTCCGGCACCGTGAAAGTGTCGGGCAAGGACATTGCCGCCCCCGGCATTTCCGAACGCACCGCGCAACGGATCGCCCGCATTGCCGGCGCGAAACCTGCCAAGCCCGGACGCAAAAAGAAGCTCAAACTCGACACGTCGGCACCAAGGAAAAAGCCCGACACCGCCGCCGCCCTGCACCGTGAAGTTGAGTCCGGGGCGAAAGTGTTTTGGGCAAAGCGTAAGCGCAAAAAATAGGACCGGGGAACGCCGGCGTTTGGCTGTTCTGGAAATGCCGCCAACTACTCGCGAGCACATGGCGACAATGCCGAAGCCGCCATGAGTTACGATGGACGCTGTTATGGCATCCATCACCCAACACCCACACCTCGCCGGCCCCCGTGCCGTTTTTGATTCCTCTGTTTGGCTCCGCCTGTGCCGCCCCGGTGCACGCTGCCCCGTCTCCGGTTTAAGCCGCTCAACCCTCGCCGAGCTGGTTCGCCCCTGCGAGCGCAACGACTACCGCCCGCCCGTGGAAAGCCGCCTGCTTAAACGCAAGGGCGCGGCCCGTGGCGTGCTGCTCATCAGCAAGCAAAGCCTGCTCGATTACATCAACGAGCAACCGGCCCCCACCCGCGCCGCCCTCGAATCTATCGACCCGACCGCATGAGCACCCCTAAACGAAAACACCCCCGCGCCGGGCAAGGTGGGGGGGCATTTGGAAACCGTCGAACTGAACACCGACACCCAAGCAAAGCCCGCCCTGACCTGCAAGACTTCCCCTTGAACTTCGCCGCCTCCGTGCTGCTGAACGGGGGCGAGGTTCACCGCGTCCCGGACGGCAAAGGCGGGGTGTTTCAAATCTCGATTATTAACCCCGGCGCGCTCCGTCCGGCCAACAGTGAAGGGCACAACTGACACCATGCGCCCCCACCTACACCGCCCGCCCCTTGACCGCTCCGCACTCGACGAAGCCAAACGCCGCTTGCCGATCTCGACGGCATGGCGCGCCCTCAACCTGCCCGGCGAACCTCGCCGCCTCTGCTGCTCACCCTTCCGCGAAGAACGCCACCCGTCGTTTTCCATCGAAGCGGACGCCCTGTGGCACGACTTCGCCGACGGCACCGGGGGCGACGTAGTTTCCTTCGTGAAGCGCGCCACCGGCTGCGACGACGCCGAGGCCATTCGCCGCGTTTTGGATCTCGCCGGGGGCAACGTGTCACCCGTGACGCTCGCACCCCGCCAAGGCCCGGCAATGCCCGCCCGCTCGAAGTGGGACGAACTCACCGGCCTCAACCTGCAACCGCTCACCGTGGGCGAACTCGAACGCCTCGCCAATCTCCGCGCATGGCCGTTATTCGCTGGCCTGGCGATTGCCTCCCGTCGTGGGCTTTTGCGCTGTGCCGACATTCGCCACCGGGGCGAGACTCACCGCGCATGGGTATTAACCGACAACGACCGCCGCGCCGGTATGGCCCGCAGGATGGACGGCGAGGCATGGCAGTTTTACGACCACGCCTCGAAGACGAACGCGCTCCGTTCCGACGATGAACACCCGCCCGGCCTCGCCGACGTGGTCACACACGACCGGCCCGGCGTGCTCATTTGCGAGGGCGAACCCGACACCCTCGCCGCCCTGCTGCTGGCATGGCTCGCCGACGTATCCGACCGCGTGGGCGTTATCTGTTTACCCGGTGCACGCCGCCCCATCCCGCCTGCCGTTTGTGCCAAGCTCCGGGGGCGTCGGTGCCGGATCGTCCGGCAAAGCGACCCACCGGGCAAAGACGGCAAGCGCACCTCACACGCCGCCGCCCTTGCTTGGCTCGAATCCCTCACCGCCGCCGGCGTATCTGCCGACGTTCTCCCTCTCGACGGCCTAAGCAAAGCCGACGGCCAACCGGCAAAAGACCTCGCCGACCTGTGCCGCCGTCCCGCCGATCACGAAACCCTTGCACCTCTCGCCGCGCACCTCTGCGCACCCTTCACCACCCAATGACCACCTTTCCCGCACCTCTCACCCTCGAAGCCGCCCGCGCCGAGGCCCAACCTTGGCCCGCCCCCCGACCGCTTGCCCGGCCCGCTCCGCCCGTCCTCAACCTCACCGTCGCCATTCCCGACCACCTCGCCGAGCTGCGCGAGTTTTGCGAAGCCGTCGCCGTCTCCCTGCAAGTCCCGTCCGACTCCGTGCCGCCGCTTATCGTCGCCCTTGCATCCATCGGCACCGCCCGCGCCCTCGAAATCGAACCGGCCCCCGGTTGGCGCGAGACGGCCCCGACGTGGTTTGCCGTCCTCGCTGAACCCGGCGAGCGCAAGTCCGCCCTGCTCTCACTACTCGCCCGCCCCGTGTTCGACTGGCAAGCGGACGAACGCGCCTACCTCCGCCACGAACTCGCCGCCTACGGGGAACGCCGGCGCATTGCCGAGGCCCGGCTTGCCGGCAAACGTGACCAAGCCAAGAAAGCCAAGACCGGCGAGGAATCCGCCAAGCTCGAACGCGAAGCCCTTGAACTCGCCGCCGCTTTGGAAAACCTGCCCCCGCTCGCCGCCCCCGAACTCATCACCTCCGACTGCACCCCCGAGGCCGCTCGCGACCTGCTCGCCCGCAACGGTGAAAAGCTCGCCATTGTCTCCGCCGAAATCGACGCCGGGCAACTCATGGGAAAACGCCACGCCAAGACCGGCGCACCCAACATCGACCTATTCCTTAAAGGCTACACCGGCGACCCGGCCCCCGCGCACCGCGTCGGCAAGGACGTACCGCTTGCCCGCCCCGCGCTCGCCTTTGTGCTCTGCGTGCAACCCGAGGCCCTGCGCGAAGTCCTCGGGGACCGCACCGCCAAGGACCGAGGCCTAGTCCCGCGCCTGTGCCTAGTCGCCCCGGAATCACGCATGGGGACGCGCCTTGATCTCAACCCCGGCGAAGTCCCGTCGCACCTGCGCGAATGGTGGGCGGCGAGCGTTCGCCGGCTGCTGAACCTCAAATGGCCGGGGCGTGTCATCCTAACCGCCACCGGACCCGCCCGCCACGAAGGCGCACCCCGCGTGCTCACCCTCGACGCCGAGGCCCGCGCCGTGTTCGACGTGCTCCGCCGTGACCTCGAAACACGCAACGGCCCCAACGGGGATTTGCGACCGCTCGCCGCCTTCACCTCGAAGTTACCCGGCACCGTTGCCCGGATCGCCCTTGCCCTCGAAGCCCTCGGCAACCCCGCCGCCGAAGTTATCACCGGCGAGACAATGCGCGCCGCCTGTGAGTGGGCACCGTGGTTAATCGCTCACGCCCGCCACGTCCTCGGGGACGCCGCCGAACCCGACGAAGTGAAGAACGCCCGCCGGCTGCTCCGGTTAATCCGCCAACACCGGCTTGCCGAGTTATCGGCGAGGGAAGCCCAACGACTCGCCGACACCCTCACCTCCGATGAAGTGAAAGCCGCCCTCGAAGTCCTGCAAGACGGCGAATGGCTCCGCCCGCTACCACCCGCCGCCCCGCTGGCAATCGGTGGGCGTCCGCCCTCGCCCCGCTTCGCGGTGCATCCCGCCGCCCTCGAAGCTTAGACAGGGGGGCAGGGTAAAAGCCTACCGCCACCGAAACAAAGACCGCACTAGGTCTTTCCTAGAAAACAAACTGAGTTTCTATGGGGTGGGGGGCGTGGTTTTGGTGTGTCCGCAGTCCCGGCAACGTGTCACGAGTGACACCATGCGCGCCCTCCCCTTTCTAATCACGGTCCTGTTTCTCTCTGCGTGTCACTCATCAGGGTACGCCCCCGCGCCAATCCCGACCACGCACCGCACCGACGCCGCGGGGCATTACGCGGGACGCGACGAAGTCCGCACCAACGCCGCAACCGGCAAGCCCGAAACAATGCACTACGACGCGAAGGGGAAATTTATCGGCATCAGCCGGTAAAGCGGGGGGCGTCCATTACTACGGATCACCCCTACCCGCCCCGACCACCAAGGCCCGGCAGCTCATTCCACTTTTGGCGGGGTTGCACTCCACCGGAAGGAAGGAGTTTTACGGCTGAAGGAGGAATCAGGAAAAGTGCTAGATTGGCGGAGTCCGCGACAGAGAACTGGCGCGACTTGTGCCGCTGGGGTTCTTTAGACTCTTGCGTACAACCAAAATTGACAAAATTTGCTCTGATCCCCGATCCCTTCGGCATTAACCGAAAACCGACACAAAACAGCTCCAAGCATTTGAGTGTTCGGAGCTGTTTTGAAATCTGTTCGCCGGTTCTCACTCATAACCTTGCGACTTGTGCCAAGCGGCATCGAGTTCGTCCGAATCAATCCATATTTCTATTGGTTAGCATGAGCTGGCCACTATCAGGAATCTTGCTCGACTGAACAGACCACGAGTAATCCTCGGTGTCCTTACCAACTAGGCGCCTAGCATTGGCTACCACGACGAATGGAGGCTTAACGTAATGGTTTATCTCAAACTTTCCATCCGCATCAGTAGCCGATGAAAATGAGGCCTGCGGGATCAGCTCGTTAAGTTCTTTTAGGTATTTAAATATGTCGGCAGAAATAGCCAAAGACCCGGCATAGTCGTGTTTTTTACGCAAACCCTCTTGGTAGTCACTCCACCCCTTGCTGTATGCAATAAAACGGTCTCTGCGCTGGGATATGTAGTGATTATAAAAATCTAATGGATAAACCGATACCGTAACATCGCCCATTTTATAGTTTTCTCCACCCCGAGTTGCCACGAAACATTGTCCGTAAATCCTTGCTGATAATGAACTTTTGTCTAAATCTCCAGTAAATTTTTCAAACGGCGATAAATCTCGATTAACATTTGGCGTTGATGCAAGCGACTCCGGAATTGGCTTAGGCTCCGGCTTAGGCTCCGGCTTAGGCTCCGGCTTAGGCTCCGGCCACTTGATGCGCTGAGAGAAATCGCCGGACAGTTCGGACTTCTTGATCGTCACCACGCCATCGCCATTGATGGCCACCAGGTAATCCTCGCCGATCTCGATAATCTTGGATGATACGGCTTTTGTGCCACCAGCCAAAACAATGTCCAGTCGGTCGCCCTTTTGCACTTCCTGAGTATGTGCAGGAAACGGAAGCAATGCCGAAAGGATTAGTACGTTAATGAGTTTCACACCGTTGAAATACCTTTGAGATTAGCCGTGTCGAATCTTTACCCCCCATTTCTAATCACGGTACTGTTTCTCTCTGCGTCTCACTCATCCGGGGACGCCCCCGCGCCAATCCCGACCACCAACGCCCGGCCTCACCCGCCGGGCTTTTTCGTGTCCAAGACCTTGGACATTCACGGATGACAAATGGCCCTCGGGTATGGCTGCACTGTTACCCGCTGAAGCTGTCTTGATCTTCGCCGAGCTGTGCGCCCGGTTCGGTGAACTCGAAGCCCTGCGCGCCGGCCTCGGCTGTGAGGTTGCCCACCACCTCGCCGCGATTGCCAAGACAACGCCCCCCGGCTTCCGCTCCGTCGTCTCCCTCGCCGCCAACGAAGCATCGGCCCACGACTCCCTCGAAGACCGAGCCGCCCGCCGGGGCATCACCAAGCAAGCGGTTTTCAATTCTGACCGGCTCGCCCGTGAAAAGCTGAAGCAGTCCGGTTATGCCGCCGTGTGTTCTGCTGTGGACGATCTCCGCCGGCCCTCGCACCGTGGGCACGACAACGGCAACGCCCGCCGCCCTGCCCCGAAGGCCTAGGCCCCCCCGCCGCCACCCTTTGACGGCTCCCGGCCTAAGGGGTAAAGGTCGGGTTTAACTACCTATCGCCTTTTTTGCGGCTGATTTTTTTTAAATCGAGTTACGCTTTAGAGCTACTGCCCGCCCTCTCAAAACAGGGAGAGGGGGCGCACCCGAACACTTTGCAAGCTGTCCGAAGCTCTCCGCCTAGAACGCTCACCGGCGAGGGGTTTTGTCGGTTCTGTCGGGTAAAGCCTATGCGTCCACACAAGGGGCAACGAGTAGGCGGGGACGTTCTGTCGGTTCTGTCGGGCTTTCCCTATACACACGGGGACGGGGGAAGCGTCGGGCAATAATTCGGAACACAAGGGTTTTGTCGGTTCTGTCGGGGGTTTTAACCATTCCCCACCCCTCACCGGCAAAGGAATCTTTTGCCCTACCGCAACCGTGCAGGGTCCGCAAAGCTCCGGTTTGTGTCTATGCGGTGCGGATCGCATGGGTTACAGGTTACAGCCGACACGCTGCATTTGCACACACCGCCGCACCTCGCCGGCCCTGCTTCACATCACCGGGGGGGCAAAGTTTTGGGGTGGGTCCTCCGCCCGCCACGCCATGCCGCAGGGAATCCGCGCAGGGGCGGCCCCTTTCTAGACATAGGATTTTCAATTTCCTTCTTCACTTCATGAGAGGCCCCCGAAAACCGACCTCAAAAAACCTTCCGTGTCTTCTGTGTTTATGGGCGAACTGTTCTCACTTTACCCCGTTTTTGTTCTCACTTTTTACAGGTCTTGAGACACAAAAAACCCGCAACCTGCTAGGGTTACGGGTTTAATGAAACAAAAAATTGGGTGCAGGGGTTGGATTCGAACCAACGACCTTCAGGTTATGAGCCTGACGAGCTACCGGGCTGCTCCACCCTGCAATAAGTGGGAAGGGCAGACCATCACCGCCGCTCGCGCTCTGTCAACGGCCTTTTTCTAAAAAACGAATTCTCCGCTTGCCAGCCCTCCCGCCGCCCTCTGTTGTCTGCCGCTCCTTCGCCCATCACGGGCGCAGGAAAACCAAACAACAACCAGCATCTCTCGATCGCAAGGCGGCCCTCTGGCCGACCTGTGTTTCAGGCAGATAACATAGATCAACTCCCATGAACGTAACTCCTAAGGACCTCCTCGACGCCGGCGTACACTTCGGCCACCAGACTAAACGTTGGAACCCGCGCTCCAAGCCCTACGTCTTCGACCACCGCCAGGGCATCACCATCATCGACCTCGGCAAGACCCACGAGCTGCTCCAGAAGGCTTACACTTTCCTCGAGGAAACCGTCGCCGGCGGCGGCAACGTGCTCTTCGTTGGCACCAAGCGCCAGGCCCAGGAAATCGTCCGCGAGGCCGCTATCGCCACCCACCAGCCTTTCGCTGTTGACCGTTGGCTCGGCGGTACCCTCACCAATTTCGCCACCGTCAAAAAATCCATCGCGAAGTTCAAGAAGTTCCAGCAGCTGGAAGCTTCCGGCGAACTGGCCAAGCTCTCCTCCAAGGAAGAGTCCGCCATCAAGCGCGAGATGGTGCGCATGAATAAGAATTTCTCCGGCATCGTCGACATGGCGAACCTGCCTTCCGCTGTGTTCGTCCTCGACGCCCACCAGGAAGCCATCGCCGTCGCCGAAGCCAAGCGCCTCGGTATTCCTTGCGTCGGCCTGGTCGACACCAACTCCGACCCCACCCAGCTCGCCTACCCGATCCCCGGTAACGACGACGCCGTGAAGTCGATCCGCATCATCGTCGACACCGTGATCGAGGCCGTCCAGAGCGGTCTGGCTCAGCGCGACAGCCGCCGCAACACCCGCGGTCAGGCCGACCTGCGCGCCGTCTCCTCCGAGATGGCCGTCTCCGCCGGCGCCACCAACGAAGCCGGCGAAGTTGACCTCTCCAAGGTCTCCATCCCGTCCTCCGTCGAGGTCTCCGAGGCCGACATCGCCGCTTCCGCCAAAAAGAGCGCCGCTACCCCTCGCAAGAAGGTCGCCGCTCCCAAGGCCTAATCGCCCCCTGTTTATCTAAAAATGAGCACTCCCATCACCGCCCAACAAGTCAACGACCTGCGTGGCCAAACCGGCGCCGGTCTCATGGACTGCAAGCGCGCGCTTGTTGAAACCAACGGCAACTTCGAAGAGGCCGTCACCATCCTTCGCAAAAAGGGTGCCGCTTCCGCCGCCAAACGCGCGGATCGCGAAGCCAAAGAAGGCCTCATCGAGAGCTACATCCACGTCGGTGGCAAAGTTGGCGTCATCATCGAGGTCAACTGCGAGACCGATTTCGTCGCCCGTAACGATGACTTCAAAGCCCTCGTTCGTAACCTCGGCATGCATATCGCCGCCGCCAACCCGATCTGCGTTTCCCGCGATCAGGTTCCCGAGGCCGATATCGCCGTCGAGCGCGACATCGCCGCCGCCCAGGTTGCAGGCAAGCCGCCCGCCGCCGTGCAGAAGATCGTTGAAGGCAAACTCGAGAAGTATTTCGCGACCGTCGCGCTTCTCGATCAGCCCTTCGTGAAGACCCCCGAGAAGACCATCAAGGAGATCCTCACCGAGGCGATCGCCAAGACCGGCGAGAACATCCA
>JBILJE010000033.1:0-16583 GCA_044377395.1 Rariglobus sp.
CCTGCGAGCGGCGGGTAGGCGACGCGACTGGGGTTGTATTTCATGGTGCGAGAGGCAACCGGCGGGGGGCTTGAGGCTGGGGTGGAACGGGTTGATCCAAGGGCCGTCCTGCAGTGAGGCGGGTTGCGCCAACACGGTGCGCCGAGTCCTTCCTTTATCAAGTGAGCGGGCGCGTTTTCCCTGTCTTCTTCGGTGTTCGCTCTTGCGCCGGGGGCAGCTTACGAACTCGGTTTTCCCATGTCATTTCGCCTCGATTGGACTCGTTTGCTCTCGGATCAGCGTCCGCCGATTTCCCCTTCGGATGGCCACAGTGTCGGTGCGCGGCCTGAATCAGCAAAACCCATGGCGGAGGGCTCGCGCAGTCGCTTTGAGCAAGACTACGACCGGATCATTTTTTCGGCTCCCTTTCGGCGCTTGGCGGGCAAGACCCAGGTGCATCCGTTTGCCTCCGTGGATCACGTGCATAACCGGCTTACGCATACGCTTGAGGTGGCCAGTGTAGGTCGTTCTTTGGCTGCAAAAGTGGCCCAGTTTCTGAGTGCGCGCGGTGAACTTCCGCCCAACCGCACGGCGGCGGATCTCGCCTACATTGTCCAAGCGGCCTGTCTCGCCCATGACATGGGTAATCCGCCGTTCGGCCACGCCGGCGAGTACGCGATTCGGGGCTGGGCGGGCGAACACCTCGATGCGCTTTTCCCTGCGCCGCGCGAGCCAGGGCTCGATGCCGTGCTCAACGACTGGCGCTGGTTTGAGGGCAATGCCCAGAGCTTCCGCCTCGTCGTGCGCAGCGACCAGAATGAGCGCGACTACTTCCGGTTTACCTACGCCTCCTTGGGCGCGATGATCAAATACCCGTGGGTGGCCGACGATGCGCGGGTTCCTGCCAAGGGAAAACACAACGCGTTCTCCTCGGAAGCTGCCGCGTTTTTTCAGATGGCTGAGGGTCTGGGGCTGCGTCGGGTCGACGGCACGGTTGCGCGGCATCCGCTGTCGTTTCTATCGGAGGTGGCGGACGATATTTGTTATCGGATTTCGGATTTCGAGGATGCGGTGGAGATGCGCATTTTGAGCGAAAGCCACGTGCGCCAGATTTTCGCGCAAATCGTGGGCCGTGACCCAGGCGGGCGGTTGTCGGCGTTGCGCGCGGCTGCGATCGGCACGCTCATCGAAGCAGCGGCGGGCGCGTTTATTGATCAGTATGAGGCGATCATGGCGGGCGCACGCGCCGATGACCTGCGCGCCGCCTTTCCTGAAAACATTCGGGTGGCCATGGCGACGATTAAACAGGGGTATGATGAGGCGATTTTCGGCCACCGCACCAAGGTGGCGACGGAGCTGGGCGCGCATAATATCCTGGGGCAGATTCTCTCCGTTCATAGTCGTGCGGTGCGCGATTTGGCGGGCGGTTACGAGAAGCTGAGTTTTGTCCACAAACGCTGCCTCGAACTGGCATGGGAAAAAGACTACGTGGTGGCGAATCAGGGCAGGGGAACCGCATGGTGGCTGGGGCGTGTGATGGACCATGTGGCCGGCATGACCGACGCCTACGCCACACAAGTCGCGCGTGAAATCTCAGGCGGTTAAATGGCGGGCCCGTGAAGGGGCCAACCGAGTGGGATCAATGGAGATTGGGCATGCGTTCCATTAGTAGGCACTCCGCTTCGAGTTTTAGGATCGAAAGTAGCGCGGTGCTTCAGCCCGCATCTGCGTTTGTGCGAAGAATACGACGCAAACCTGCGGGCTAAAGCACCGTACCTCAGAACTCAATCCGACACGCCTCGACGTTACTGCCTACTAAGACAGCGCTTTCACCGCTGCGGCGACGTGGGCGAAGGGCACGTGGCTGGCGCTGCCAAACTCGGGGTGCCGGGTGAGCTTGGCCTTGGTCAGCGCGGGCGCCGGGATGCCGCACAGAAAGCGGGTAACTTGCCGCGTCGCCCGTAGCGCCGCTGGATGCTGAGCACGGAGGTTCGCCAAGGTCTTGGCGGGTAAATCCAGCTCGGGCCGCGGGCGTGCGAGAGTCACCGGTGGTGCGCCGGCACAGGGCCCGCAATGGCCGCAGTCGCGCCCGTGTTCTTCGCCAAAATACCCGAGTAGCCGTCGCACCAGACAGCCTTTGTCCGCCAGCAGCGCGGTCACCGCCGCGCTGCGTTGGAGGTCGCTTTTTTCCCGGGTGGCGAAGCGCTCGCAGAGGTCGCGCCAGATCGTTGCCAGATCGCCGGGCGTGCTCACCACGCGGTAGCCCTGACGCACTCCGGCAACTTGCAGTTCAAGGTCACCTTTTTCCTCTAGGTAGGTCAGTGCTTTGACGATGCGTTCACGCTCGCCTCCGAGCGCCTCGGCCGCCACCGCCAGCTCCACCGAGTTCCAGGTGCGCCCAGCCTTGGCCAGGCCGAAAAGTTTTTGCAAAAACGTGCGCCGGTCCGGGTCGAAGCGCGCCAGCACGTCGGCGGGGGCGCGGTGGAATTTCCACTGGTAAGTGGTGTAAAACGGGCTGGTCGCGGCGATCAGGCCGTTAAGCTCCAGGTAGGTGAGGGCAGTGGAGACGACCAGTTGGCGGATGTCGTGACGGCCGGAAAGATCGTAGGTGGAGACGTCGAATATCGCGCCCGTTTTACGTCCATCGAGGAGTTCTTTGAGCAAATCGCGCAGCGCTTCCTTCGTTGGGGTGTCGCCGTAGGTGAAGTTTTCCAAAACGGTGAGGTCCTCGCCGGCGGCCAGGATTTCGCATTGCGAGGGCTTGCCGTCGCGTCCGGCGCGGCCGATTTCTTGGGCATAATTCTCGATGCTCTTGGGCAGGTTGTAGTGGTAAACCGAGCGGATGTTGGCCTTGTCGATGCCCATGCCGAAGGCGATCGTCGCCACCACCACGGTGTCATTGCCCGCCATGAAGCGGTTCTGCACGGCCTCGCGCGCCTCAGGTTCCATGCCGGCGTGGTAGGCTTCGGCCGGATATCCGGCTTTGGCCAAAGCGGAGGCGACCGTCTCGGCGGTTTTTTGCAGGGTAACGTACACAATTGCCGGGCCTTTGAGGCGCGTTCGCAGGCGCTCCAGCAGCACGTTTAAGCGTTTATCCGGTGCGCAGGCGGTGGCGTGAAGGGTGAGGTTGGGCCGATAAAAGCCGGTATGCACGTGGGCGGCCGGTTCGATGGCGAAGGCCTTGCAAATATCCTGGGCCACAGCCGACGTGGCGGTGGCGGTGAGCGCGAGCACACGGCCGACGTGGAGCTCGCGGGAAAGGCGCGCCAGTTTCAGGTAATCAGGGCGGAAGTTGTGGCCCCATTCGGATATACAATGGGCCTCGTCGATGACTAGCAGGTCGATTTTGAGGGTCTTGAGGCGGGCGAGAAAGCGCTCGTTCGAAAAACGCTCGGGGGCGACGTAGAGCAGTTTTAAAGTGCGGGCGCGCAGCGCGTCCTGAATTGCCTCAAACGCCTCGCGCGAAAGGGTGGAGTCGAGGCGGGCCGCCGCGATACCGCGCGCTTGCAGGAAGTCGGTCTGGTCCTTCATCAGCGCGATGAGCGGGGAGACGACGACGGTGAGGCCTTCAAGGAGAAGTGCGGGCAGTTGGTAGCATAGGCTTTTGCCGCTGCCGGTGGGGAAGACGGCGAGAGAGGAACGGCCGGCGAGCAGGTGGGTGATAACGGCTTCCTGACCGGGGCGAAACACGTCGAAGCCGAAGCGTTGGCGCAGCGTTTCGTGAGGTAGGGAGGCGGGCTTTTTCATGAGGGAGAAGGGGGAGTGCGAACGGGAGACTGGGGCGGTTGCGCGGACCAAGGGATGGCCCGCCCATCCCAGAGACCACTCAGGAGCGCCGAAAGTGCCCGCTCTCCTATTCATTCGCGATCAAGATGAGTGAAATGAGCCAGAGATGGCCAACGCTACACGGGATCTAAAAATGTAGGGTTGGCCGTCCCTGGCCAATTCGTTAGCCACAAGACGTTGGCCGTCCCTGGCCAATTCGTTAACCCACAAGACGCTGGGTGATCAGGTTCAAATCGACAGGAGGGGCGGGGGCTTTGGAAACTGTTTTGCCCGCCCGCGTCTGTGCCGAAAAAACGGCGGCGGTAGCATCCTTCTTAGTCTCGATTTTGCCCGCCCGCGTGCTTGAGCCGGGCTCGTTGAATCCCTAGCGCTTTTGCATGCCTGAATTGCCCGAAGTCGAAACGACGTTGCGCGGGGTCGCCCCTTATTTGCTCGGCCACCGCATCGTCGCCGTCACCGTGCGCGAACGCCGCCTGCGTTGGCCGATTCCGGAGTCGGTGGACAACTTGGCCGGTGTCACCATCGAGACCGCCCGCCGGCGCGCCAAATACCTGCTGTTCGGCACGCCCGCCGGCACGCTTTTGATCCACTTGGGCATGTCGGGCGGACTAAGGATCGTCGATCCCGCCACGGAATGGAAAAAGCACGATCATGTCGGCGTTTTGCTGTCGTCGGGTAAACAACTGCGTTTTCACGATCCGCGCCGTTTTGGATGTATCTTGCTGGTCGATGCTGTAACGCCGGAGCGGCACCCGCTGCTTGCCGATCTCGGCCCCGAGCCACTGGAGTCGGGCTTCACCGCCGAGCACCTGTTTGCGTTGTCGCGCGCCAAAACTTCCGCCGTAAAACCGTTTATCATGGATGCCTCGGTGGTGGTCGGGGTGGGCAATATTTACGCGAGCGAGGCGCTGTTTATGGCGGGTATCCGCCCGACCCGTGCCGCCGGTAAGGTAACGCGCGCCGAATTCGCACGGCTGGTGGAGGCGATCCAGCGGGTGCTGGCTGCGTCGATCGAATCAGGCGGCACGACCCTGCGCGATTTTCTGCGCGAGGACGGAGCACCGGGATATTTTAAGCAAAGCCTGCGGGTGTATGACCGCGAGGGTGCGGGCTGCGTGAGGTGCGCGGGCGTGGTGAAGCGCAGCGTGCTCGGGCAGCGGGCGACCTACTTTTGCGCGCAGTGCCAGCGCTGAAGGTGTGCTGGTTGGGGTGAGGGGCGGTGCTCGGGGTGCGGGGGGCGGGCAGCGGCCAAACAACCTTGAGCGCACGCTCAAGGCCACGGGAAGTGTGGGCTTAGCTGGCTGGCGAGTGGCCCTGAGCGTGAGCTCAGGGTGCGCTGCATGCGGACCGTGTTGGCAGGGGGCGGCTGAGCTTTGGTGTTGGCGGCGCACGGGGTTGCCGGTGGGGTGAGGCCAATGATGAGTGTGATCGGTCTAATCTTAGCGCTGGGGCTGTTGGCTGCGGCGCGCTTTTGTGTGCAGCCGGCGCGCACCTATCGCGCCTGGTGGGTGGCGCTGGTGTCCACCGAGCTGGGGCATGTCGGGGTGGTGCTGGCGCTGGGTCTGGCCGTCTGCGTGGCGGTGCAGGCGTCGCACGCGCCCGAGACGTGGGAAATGGGTCTGTCGGCGCTCGCTGCCGCAGTGGCTTTGGTGGCTGCTGGGCTCTTCGCGCGTCCGGCTTGGTCGGCGTGGCGCATGAGCGGGCGTGTCGCGAGGGATCTCGAAGAGGCGTTTGCGGCGGTCACGGGGGCGTCGGCGGAGCGCCTGTGGTCGTGGCGTCGGCTTTGGCGGTGGCCCAACCGAGTGGAGCGTGGACCAGTGGAGACCTTTGCGCTGGAAGCAGGCGCGGCGAGCGCGGCCGCAGCTGCGGGCGAGGAGAACGAGAAGGGCGTAGCAAACGGGGTGAACGGGGAAAACGCGGCGGGTTTACCGGTTGATTTTTATCGGGCGCGGGGGGCGTTGGGCGAGGTCGTGCCGAGGCGAGGTGCGCCCGAGGCTGCGGCGGTGTGTGTGGTCGTGGTGCATGGAGGCGGCTGGGACAGCGGCGACCGGGGGCAATTGGAGGCGTTTAACCACTGGTTGGCGGCGCGCGGGGTGGCGGTTGCGGCGGTGAGTTACCGGCTGGCGCCGACACACCGTTGGCCGGCCCAGCGCGACGACGTGCGGGCGGCGGTGGACTGGGTACGCGCCAATGCGGCACGACTCGGCGTCGATGCAAACCGGCTGGTGCTGCTCGGGCGCAGTGCGGGCGCGCAGATCGCCACCGCCACGGCCTATGGTCAAGCGTTGCCGGGCGTGCGCGCGGTGGTGGCGTTGTACGGGTGCTACGACTTGGAGTTCGTTTGGTCGATTCGCTCGGCGACAGATTCACTCAACTCCGACAAGTTGATGAACCAGTTCATGGGCGGAGGGCCCGAGGCTGCGGGGGCGGCGGAAAGTTATCTCAGCGGCAGCGCGGAAAAGTTGGTGCACGCGGGTGTGCCGCCGACGCTGATTCTGCACGGGGCGCTTGATCAGTTGGTGTGGTGCAGACACAGCGAGCGGTTGGCTGGGGCGCTAGCGCGGGCGGGGGTGCGGCACGCGTTCGTGCGGTTGCCGTGGGCGACCCACGCGGGCGATGCCAACCTGCACGGACCGGCCGGCCAACTCATCGCCGGTGCGGTGCTACGGGTGGCGCTGTCGTGCTCGGCGGACGGACGCTAACCAGGAGGGTCGTCCACTCCTAGCCTTGCGCACGAGCACGATTGCGGAGGGCCGCGCTCCGGTGTCGCAGAGTTGGAAAAAGTAGCGCAGACTTAACTCGGCTCTTATCCCAACGTCTCTTTAAATTTAGACTTTGGGAGGGACCACCTCCCTGTGGTCTGTAACGAGGCACGGACGACACCGGAGGTCGTCCCTCCCTTATCCAAACAAAGTCTAAAACCATTTAGCTTTTGGCATTACGCCTGTGCGTTCGGAACCTCTCGCCGGTGCTGGCAGGAGTCGGCCAGCACTGGCTTTGCGGATTGATACTTAAGCCGGATCGTCGGCGGCGTGATCGATAGCAGGAATGGCCGTGGTTTTTACGTGCAGTGACGCGAAGGTGGAGGCGAGAATCGCCGCCAGAAACAGCACCGTGGCACAGGCATAAAAGGCGTAATTAGCTGCTTCGTTAGGGTATTTGTCCATCAACCAGCCGAAGGTGGGCGGTGCAATCAGGCCCGCCGTCGCCCAGCCGGTGAGGACTTTACCATGAACCGCCGACATGCGTTTCGGGCCGTAAAGGTCGCTGATCAGCGAAGGAATCGTGCCGAAGCCGCCGCCGTACGAGGCGATGGTGTAGGCGAGCAGAACACCATAAATTAACGGAGATGAAACGTGGGGCAAAACCAGGAACACTGCGCTGGCCGTGGCGAGCAGCACGATGAAGGCGTTAACGCGCCCGATTTTATCGGAAATCGACGCCCAGAACAGGCGGCCGACACTGTTACTAAAGGACGTCCAGCCGATGAGAGTGGCCCCCAAAGCGGCCAGTACTGCTTTGTCCAAGGAAGGGTCCGCGTCGCCGGCAATTTTTTGGAAAAGGGGCGATTGCAGGCTGATGATGCCAAGGCCGGCCAGACTGTAGAGGAAGCAGACAACCCAGAGTTTAATCTGCACGCCGGGGCCGTGTTGAATGGTCTCGGCTACGGTGGAGGGTTTGCCGTTACCGGTGGCGGTGGGCGGGCTTTGGATACCGAGGCAGGCGAGCGGCATGATGATACAAAACGACAGGCCGATAAACAGGAAGGTGTGCGGCAGGGAGTTGTTGGCGGCACTCAGTGCGAAGGGGGCGATAACCTTGCTCATAAGCAGGGCGCCAATGCCGAAGCCCATCACCACCAAGCCGGTCGCAAACCCCTTTTTGTCGGGAAACCAGCCGGCGATGGTCGTCACTCCGGTCACGTAACCGGTGCCCAGGCCGATGCCGCCGATTAAGCCGTAGCCAAGATACAGCAGCGGCAGATTTTTAAGGTACAGCGCGAGGGCGGAAATCAGATAGCCGCCGGCGAAAAAGGCGGCCGAGCGGAACATCAGTTTACGTGAACCCAATTTGGAGACTTTGGGGCCGGTGTACGCGGCGGAAAGCCCCAGGCCGGCGACCGCGAGGCTGAACACCCACGACACCTGCATCTTCGACCAGCCGAAGCTTTCGCACAGCGGCTTGGTAAAGAAGCTCCACGCGTAGACGGAGCCGAGGCTGGCGAGCAGGATAATACCGCACAGCAAGACAAGGCGGCGATCGGCGGAGGGTGCGCTAAGGGGCGCGCCTTTCAGCAGGGCGTCTCTTGCGGTGGACGCGGGAGGGGTTGGTAAGTTCATGGGGTAGGTGGTTTTGGGGTGGAGACTAGCCTGAGGGCGGCGGCAGCGGTCAACGTAAAGCATTTCTTATGAGCCCGAGTAACCGCTCTTAGGGCTTAGTAATAGAGTGCCTAATGTGGGGGTCTCGTCCTCGCTAATAGCGTGGCGGGGCGTGGCTTCCGTATCGGGTGCGCCAGAATTGGGCTCAATGCCGTATGGGAATGAGGGGGCGGGGACGCCCTCCGTGTCGTTGCGATAGAACCAGTCTACACGGTTTTGGTGGCTGCCTACGCCAAGCTTGCCGGTGCCGCTGCCACACCCTAGCGCTCAACCATGTCGTCCGCCGACCAGCCTGATCTTTTTGGTGAAACCGCCTCCCCAACCCCGTCGGCTGTGCGTGCCTCGGGCCCCTCGCCGTCCGGTGCGGCTGCCGGCGTTGGTGCGAGCGCTGGAACGGGTGTCCGGGTGCGCCCTGCAGGACAACCGCTCGCCGCGCGCATGCGTCCTCGCTTGCTGGCGGATATCGCCGGCCAAGAGCACCTCACCCAGGCCGACGGTCTGCTCACCCGCCTGATCAAAAGCAACCGCTTCGGCAGCCTGATTTTTTACGGCCCTCCCGGTTGCGGGAAAACCAGCTTTGCGGAGGTCATTGCCAACGAAACCCAGAGCCGTTTCGTGCGTATCAACGCCGTCATGTCCAATGTGGCCGAATTGCGTGAAATCCTCAGCACTGCCCGCCGTTCGCCGGAGACACCCACACTCCTGTTCATCGACGAACTGCACCGGTTTAATAAATCACAACAGGACCTGCTCTTGCCCGACGTCGAGGAAGGCTACGTGCGCCTGATCGGCGCGACCACGCACAACCCCGGGTTTTACGTTAACCCGCCGCTGCTTTCCCGCAGTCACCTCTTTCGCCTGCAACCGCTGCCGACCGAGGCGGTATCCGGAGTGTTGGCACGGGCGCTGGCCGACGCCGACCGAGGGCTGGGTGCGCGCGGGTGCACGGCCGAGGCCAAGGTGCTGGCCGACCTCGCGGTGCTGTGCGACGGCGACCTGCGTCGCGCTCTCAACGCCCTTGAGGTGATCGTGCTGACGCTGCCCGAAGGCGCGGCGGTAACGGCGAAGGAGCTGGAGGTGTTCGCCCGCGAGCGGCGCATCCGCTACGACGCCGATGAGGACGAGCACTACGACACGATTTCGGCATTTATTAAAAGCTGCCGTGGCAGTGATCCGGATGCGGCGATGTACTGGTTGGCCAAGATGCTCGGTGGCGGCGAGGACCCGCGTTTCATCGCGCGGCGGCTGGTGATTTTGGCGAGCGAAGACGTGGGGTTGGCCGATGCGCTGGCGTTGCCCTTGGCGGTTGCGGCGCATCAGGCGTGTGATTTTGTGGGGTTACCCGAGGCCGAGTACGCGCTGGCGCACGCCACGCTGCACATCGCCTGCGCGCCGAAGAGCAATTCGGCGACTCTGGCGCTGGCGGCGGCCAAACAGGCGCTCGCCAGCGCGCCGGTACAGGGTGTGCCGCTCCCCTTGCGCGACAAAAGCGGGGCGGCAAGCAAGCTGGCTGGGCACGGCAAGGGTTACCGGTATTCGCACGACTATCCGGAGAACATTTCCGGCCAGGACTTTTTGGAAAAGCCGCTCGCACTTTATTCGCCGAAGCTAGCCGGCCCTGAAGCGAAGATCGCCGAGCGCCTCGCCCGCTGGCGCGCACTTAAGGCGGGGCTGCGGGCGGGGAGCTGAGGCGAGGGCCGGGAGGGGGGGGGCAAAGGGCCAAGGTCCAATGCCCAAGGTCCAATGTCCAATGGACAATGGCTGAGGCCCAAGGCTAATGGCCAAGGTCCAAGGATCACGGACAAGGGCCAATGACAGTCATGCTAATAAGGCTATTAGCGCCCCCACTCAACCGGTTGCCCAGTGGTCGTGAGCACTGAGCGCCAGAGGCTGGAGGTTGGCTTCATGATTCTCTTGCGCCCGCGAATGGCGTTAAACGGCACGTGGGTGAAAAAACCATGCCAGTAACCCACAAACATGCAGGTCTTGCCGGTCATTCCTGCGTGTGCGGCATACCTCCCGAGATCCGAACAGAATACGGCGTCATGTCCGTTGGCCGCCACGCTTCGAATCATATAACTAGGGTCAAAGTACTTCACATTCACCTCCACCCCCTTCTCTTTATAATACTGCTGGATCTTCTCTTTAAGAAACAGCCCTGCATCGTTAAATACGGGGTTTCCCGATTTATCATGCTGCCCGCTAACCCCCATGAGGTCCTGAAACGCGCCCTCGGCCACCACGACGACCACATGGTTTCGCGAGGCCAATCGTTCATATAAATGGGCCAAAAAGCCGTTGGGGCCGTCAAGTACAACGGGGACTTCAGGCACCAGGCAATAGTTGACATCCCCGCTGGCACGCGTGGCCATCGCGGCTATAAAACCGGCATGCCGCCCCATTAGTTTAACCAGCCCAACACCATTGGGCACTCCTTTCGCCTCGGCGTGCGCACAATTTAACACAGTGTCGGCCTGCTCTACCGCTGTCTCAAAGCCGAAACTTTTAAAAACCAGTGGTATATCATTATCTATCGTTTTGGGTATGCCGATTATCCCAAGCTTGGTCCCGCGTTGTTCAGCAACATCGGCGATTTCAGTGGCACCCCGAAGTGTCCCATCGCCACCGATTGCAAAAAGAATATTAACTCCCATCTTCTCCAAGAAATCGACGTTTTCCACCGGGTTTTGCTTACCTCGGGACGACGCCAATATTGTCCCGCCTTGCTTGTGGATGTCTTCAACCATTGCCGGATTCAAAAGAATCGGCTTGTGGGGACTGCTCGATACCATTCCCGCGTAACCATAACGAATGCCGTATATTTCGCGCACCTGATAGGTATGGTAAAGTGTTAGAACGAGTTGGCGCACCACATTATTCAATCCAGGGCAAAGGCCGCCGCAGGTTACTATAGCCACTTTTGTGTCAGGGCCGTTGAAGAAAACCGTGTCCCTGGCACCGGCCTTCTCAAAGGTTAATGAGGTATCGACCGGCTTATTTGGATTAACCTGAATGTGAACTTGTATGCCATCGTCATCCGATGTCATTCGGTAATCCTCCCACTCCTTGGGACGGTGCTGTAATACAGGGCTGACGTACTTGCGGGGTCCGAGGTCGGCAACAATCAGATGCTCTTGCTTCAGGTTCTTGGTCTGCGTTTCGAACATGGAATACGATTATTAATGGTTTTAAATTAAGCCGGTAAGAAGGACTTCAATTCAAATGAACGGTGCATGGTGCCAAGGCCGACACCCGTCAACCCATCCACTAGGTACGCCAAATGAGGTCTGAACGGTTGACCGAACGGGCCTGTAAACCGCAGCCGGATTCAGATAGCGACGACCGACTCCGGATTTCGGATTATTATTCAACGTGAGTTCATCCAGGTACCAGGTCGAGCGGTTTCCACGGCAGTAACATAATGAAAATTCATAAAAGAAATCACCTGGGAAGAACCCTAAGCAATCTCGCGCGTTCACTTGGTTTTGTTGCACACCTATAAGTCAGCAATAGGCGGCCCTCCGACCCTATACACAATCTTCAAATCCAAATAGAAATATTACAGATGCTGAGTCGGTATGAGTTGGGTTGGGCTGGTTGATTAGAACCCGTCATGAACGTAGGCGAGCAAGCCGCGAAGATTGGCCCGATGTGCGGCAGCCTGACCGGCTGCCAAGCTGCGGGCCGGTTAACCGCTCAGATGCACGGATCAAAACGTGAAGGGTATAGGCTAAAGATTACCGGCGGCCAACCATCCAGCCAGCGGGGCTGGCGCGGGCCGCCCGGTGGGTTCACACCCGCTGCATGAGCACGGTGACCGAGAGTTTTTCGGTGTGGGTGCCTTTAAACACGCCGCGCGTCGGGGTGCAGTCGTGGTAATCACGGCCTACCGCGACTTTCACGTGCCGCTCGCCTGCGATACAGTCGTTGGTGGGGTCGAGCGGCCACCAGAAGCCGCCCGGCAGGTAGGCTTCCACCCAGGCGTGGCTCTCGCTCGCGCCGATCAGCGCCGAGGCGCGTTTCAACTCGGAGGCTTTGCGCTGGGTCTCGGTCTCGATGTAACCGGTGACGTAGCGCGCGGGGATTTCCGCCGCGCGCAGCACCGCGATCATGACCTGAGCAAAGTCCTGGCAAACGCCCGTGCGTTGCTTGAGAGCGGTCTCCACCGGGGTGTCGATCTGGGTCGAGCCCGCGGCGTAGCGGAAGTTGGTTTTTATCCAGTGGTTGAGCCCTAGCAACGAGGGGCCCAGCGGGGCGCCGATCTTAAACAGCTTTTGCGCGAGCGCCTCGATTTCGGCAGTGTGGGGAATCGCGGCGGAGGGCGTGAGGAATTCAAAAAGTTTTAACTTCTCGCTGCGGTAAAGCTGGCGAGCCTCGGCGAGCGTGATACCGAGCGTGATTTGGGGCGGCGGGCGGGGCGTGGTCTCCACTTCGCAGGTGCTTTCCAAAACGAGTTCGCGGTGACGTTGGGCGATCGAGAAGGACTCCGCTGCGTTGCCGAAGTAATCGGTGTAGCTGTGGATGCTCGCCTTTGGGGTGGTGACGAGCTGGCGCGAAAGCAGGCGCTGGGAGTCGTCGGTGAGCGGTGTTAGCCGGGCCTCCATGAAGGACTCGGTGGCAGAACCGGCGTAGCCGTAATGGGTGCGGTGGGTGATCCGAAAACGCATGAACGGGGCGCACTCTTGCCAGTCCCGTGCCAACGACAAGCTTTTGAGCCGCCAAATTGGTTGGCGGAAGTGGTTCAATTGCACAGCCGCAGCGTCGGCGCCCGTTTGCTCAGGCAAACTTCTAAGTGCCGGAGCGCTGGCAACGGACTTGATTTTCAGCAGCAAGCCCGTTGCTTTCGGCCCAATACATATGAATGAAAACCTCCTTGATCCGCTGTTTCTGTTCTTCGCGGTTGGTTTTATCGGAGGATTACTGAAAGCCGATTTGAAGCTGCCCGACGCGGTTTATCAGCTGTTGAGCACCTACCTTTTGCTGGCGATCGGCCTAAAAGGCGGCGTGCAACTGGCGCAGGTGTCGATCGGCACCATCGCGTTGCCGGCGGCGGCCACGCTGGGGCTTGGCGTGGTGGTGCCGGTGATCACCTTTTTCGTCGCGCTCTCGCTGGGGCGTCTCAACCGCGCTGACGCCGCCTCGCTTGCGGCCCACTATGGTTCAGCCAGTGCGGTAACGTTTGCGGCGGCTTTGGAAATGCTCCGGCGCAGCCAGATGCCGCACGAGGGCTTCATGCCGGTCTTGCTGGTGCTCCTGGAAGTGCCGGCGATCCTGGTGGCCATTTTCCTCTATGGGCTGAAGGCGCAAAAACGCCCCAGTTACGGCGCCTTGTTGCATGAAATCGTGCTCAACCGCTCTGTTTTCCTGCTGGTTGCGGGCATGGTCGTCGGCTTTCTGTCCGGCCCTGAGCGGTTCGCCCCGTATAAACTGCTGTTTGTGGACGCGTTTAAGCCGGTGCTCTCGTTCTTCATTCTGGAGATGGGGCTGGTGGCCGCGCTGCGCCTGCCGGAGATCCGTAAGGCGGGTAAGTTCCTGCTGGGCTTTGGTATTTTGGCGCCGGTGCTATTTGGGTTGCTGGGCGGCTGGCTAGGGCTGGTCAGCGGGTTGTCGGAGGGTGGCGCGGTGATTCTCGCCACGCTGGCAGCAAGTGCGTCGTATATCGCAGCGCCGGCGGCCATCCGCGTGGCGATTCCCGAGGCCAATACAGGCATGTCGGTGGCGGCCGCGCTGGGCGTTACCTTCCCGTTTAACCTGGCGATCGGCATCCCGATTTATACGGCGTGGGTGGCTTGGCTGACGCGGGTTTAACCGGCTTGGCTGCGCTTAAGCGCGGCTTGGTGGTCGAGGGGCAAGCAGGCGAAAAAAGGTAGCGCAGGCTTCCAGTCTGCTCCGCTTCGGCTCCGCCAAGCTCCCGAGGCAGACTGGAAGTCTGCGCTACTTACCGATCGAGCCATCCCAATCGGAGGTGGTCCCAGCCTTCGCCCCCCGCCCGCGCGCGCCACTTTCGGCGTCGGGTGGAAAATAGGTTGCCGCAGGCGGGCGGGCTTCGCACACCTTTCCGTTCCTTCTTTCTCATGAGTCTCGACGCTCCTTCAATCCAGCCCGTTAACGGCGCCACTTTCTCCATCGGTATCGTGGCCTCGCGCTACAATCCGACCCTCGTCGACGCCCTCGTGAACCAGGTCCAGGCCCACCTCATCGAGGCCGGCGTGAAGCCAAAAAAAATCACCGTCATCCGCGTGCCCGGCGCCAATGAGCTGCCCAGCGCCGCCCAGCTCCTGCTCGCCACCAAAAAACTCGATGTGGTTGTCGCCCTCGGCGTCATCATCCGCGGCGACACCATCCACTACCAACTCGTCGCCGAGTCCTCCCAGCAGGGCCTCCAGCGCGTGTCGCTCGACTCGTTCACCCCGATCATCAACGGCGTGGTCACCGCCGAAAACCAGAAGCAGGCCGACGACCGTTGCCTGGGTAAAATCAACCGCGGCGCCGAGTTCGCCCGCGCCGCCCTCGCCATGGCCGACCTCAACAAATCCCTTTCCAAATGAGCAGTAACAAAGCCCTTTTTGCCCAGCGTCGCGATGGTCGGGTTGCCGCCCTCCAGTACCTTTTCGCTTGGAGCATCAACAAGCCCACGAACCTTTCGGACGACATCTGCACCTTCCTGCAAACCCAGGAAAAGCCCCGCGAGCACTACGCGTTTGGCGAGGAGCTCATCAACGGCGTGGTCGAGAACGCCAACGCCATCGACGAGCGCATCCGCGCCCTGGCCCACAACTGGGATTTCGACCGCATTGCCAAGATCGACCTCGCCATCATGCGCCTGGCGATTTTTGAGATGGTTTACCGCAAGGACATCCCGCCGGTTGTCTCCATCAACGAGGCCATCGACCTGTCGAAACTGTTTTCCAACACCGACGCCAAACGCTTCATCAACGGTATCCTCGACCGCCTCAAGGATCAGCTCGGCCGCGATTCTCGCAAGGTCGAGAAGCCGGAATAAGTTAACCGCCGCCCCGCCGCGCGCCCTCCGCCAACGTCGAGGCTTCCTCCCATGTTTGGACTTTTTAAGAAATTCAAAGACGGCCTGGCCAAGACGGTCGCGGCGATCAGCGAGACCACGCGCGGGATTTTCGGCGGTCGCTCCATCGACGCATCGTCGCTGGAGACGCTCGAAGAGGCGCTCTACACCGCCGATTTCGGCGTGGCCACGACCGATGAGATTTTGGGCGAGATCAAGGCCGCCTACAAAAAGGATAAAGACCTGCGCGGTCAGCAGGCCGCCGCCATCGGCTCGGCGGTGCTCCGGCGCGTGTTGGCGGGCAGCGAGGGCGAACTCAAGCCGGCCGCCGCCGCCCCCACGGTCATCGTCATGATCGGGGTCAACGGCTCGGGTAAAACCACCTCTTCGGCCAAACTCGCCTGGTTGCTCAAGCAGGACGGCAAGTCGGTGATGCTGGCCGCCTGCGACACCTTCCGTGCCGCCGCCGTCGAGCAGCTGAAGGCGTGGGCAACACGGCTGGAGTTACCCATCATTGCCAGCCACACCGGCGCCGATGCGGCTGCTGTGGCCTTCGACGCCTGGAAAGCCGCCAAAGCGCGCGGCTGCGACTACCTCATCGTCGATACGGCGGGCCGTTTGCACACCAAGGGGCACCTCATGGACGAGTTGGCGAAAATCCGCCGCGTGTTGCAAAAAAACGACGCCACCGCGCCGCATCATTCGTGGTTGGTGGTCGACGGCTCGCTGGGCACCAATTCGATCGAGCAGGCCAAGGTTTTCCACAAGAGCTTCGGTCTGACCGGGCTGATTGTCACCAAGCTCGATGGCACCAGCCGAGGCGGTGCGATCGCGGGGATCTGGCGCGAGTTAAAGCTGCCTATATACTTTTTGGGGCTGGGCGAACAACCCGAGGATTTGCAGCCCTTCAGCGCCGAAAACTACGCCAAAGCGGTGTTCGGCAGCGAGTAGGCGAGGAAGAAGTTAACCCCCCATTCGTTTTCAATGTGAGCTGTAGTGGCCGAGACGGCCAACCCTGCATCGTCCGATCCAGTGTAGCGTTGGCCGTCCCTGGCCAATTTGCCTCATCATGAGCGTAAGTTATGTAAGCGAGCAGGCCGGAAATAGAGGAAAAATTCAAGCACTCCACGCGAGCGCTTGAATTTAATTGGAGTTGCTGGCTTCAGGACCGTGAAGCGGTCGTGGGGCATGTAGAGTGCTGACTGCACGAAATCTCTAGCGAACGCGAAAAACAGTGGGGTGATGTGATAGGGCCTAAATAAATTCCAGCGGCTCGTTGACCTTAACGGGCGAGGGAGCGGGAGGCGCGGTGCGCAGAAAGAAAAAACCAGCGGCCGCGAGGAGCCCGCTCAGCACAATAAACCAGTCGCCGTGCTGCACGTAGAAACTTTGTTGACCCACCCAGCGCGAATCGACCT
>JBILJE010000034.1:0-16554 GCA_044377395.1 Rariglobus sp.
GTGGGTCTGCCCACAGCTGGTGTCCCGGCTCCGGAGCAAGGTACGGATTCAGCTGAGGCGAGTGCCGCCGTGTCTGAACTCGCGACGGCTGAGGGCACCTCGCAGGCTTCGACTGCCGCAGCTGGCACCCTGACCAGCCACGCGGCGGCCAAGGCTCGCGCCAGCCAAACCGCCGCTGCCAAAAGCACGGGTGATTTTACCCTGAACTCGGCCGATGCCACGGCGCAAAAATCCACCGCCAGTGCAACCTCCGGCAACCTAGCCTCTGCCACCGAGTCAGCCGCAAGCGCTGATACCAACGAAGGGCTTCCTTCGGCCCTTCCAGCTGGCTCCGCTGCCGGTTCGAACGTGGCGACCGAGGGCTCGACCGCTGCCGCCGCCCAAGCAGATGCGCGCCAAGGTGCGAACGCTTACGGGCTGGCGGCACAAATTGCCGACACCGCCAAAGCGGGCAACCCCTCGGCTCAGGATTTGGCCATCGGTAAAATTAAAAACAGTAATCAAGATGCTAAATACAAAGAGGATAAGAAGTCGGCTTTGGGTGATGGCATACGGCGAGCTTATGAGTTGCCCAGCATGAGTACGACCACCCCCGTTTTCCAGGCCCCGACTGCATCCGTGCAGACCTTGGGACCGGTCAACGCCAACTCCCCCGTCGCCCCGACCGTCGCGTCCACGGCGGTGCGTATGGTGGAGAAGGTCAGCGAGGTCGCCGAGCACCTGGCCTCCAATCCGGCCGAGCAGGTCACCGTGCGTATTGATTTGGATGCGACCCACCGCGTCGATGTGCATGTTTCGATGCGCGGCGGCCAAGTGCACGCCGACTTCCGCAGTGACTCGGCCGATATGCGTGCGGCGCTGGCTTCGGCTTGGAACGAGTTTTCCCAAAAACGTGAAGGTACGGACCGGCAGTGGGCCGCGCCGGTGTTTTCAACGATGGGAGCTCCTGCAGCCGCTTCCAGTTTCACCCCCGCCGCGCAAGCCAACGAGGCATCCCTTTCATTTAGCCAAGGTCAGGACTCGGCCAATCGTCAGGCCGCCGAGCGCGAGGCCCAGACTCAAGGCATGGCCAAAGCGATTCGTCCCGCCGCCAACGTCGCCGCCCCCGCGAGCGCTGACGTTAAAACTCCTATCGTTCGTTCCGAAAACTCCCAGCACCTCAGCGTGCTGGCTTAACCCCCGCTTCCTTATGAGCACCTCAGCAATCACCGCAGCCGCCTTTAATCCGGCCTCCTCGACGACTCAACCCGGCTCGATGCGCACGCCGCAGAAAGCCCTCGGTCAGGCGGATTTCTTGAAGTTACTCACCGTTCAGCTCCAGTCCCAGGATCCGATGAAGCCGATGGAGGACACCTCCTTCATGGCGCAGATGGCCCAGTTCTCCGCCCTGCAGCAGTCCTCGGAAATGGCCAAAGACATGGCTAGCCTGCAAAACGATTTCGCCCTGCAGTCGGCCGCCGGCATGATTGGCCACCAAGTCACCCTGAACACCCCCAACGGCCTGGTGACCGGGCTGGTCAAGTCCGTCGATGTCTCTTCGGGCAGCGTCAATCTGAACGTCGGCGGAACCGCCTACCCGTTATCCAAAGTCGTCGGCGTGGCCCCGGCCCCCGCTTCGAATTAATCGTAACCCTTAACCCCCTCCCTCATGTCACTCATCGGCACACTCACTTCAGGTACGAGCGCTCTGCAATGTTTCACCAAGGGCCTCGAAGTCATCGGTAACAATATCGCCAACGTGAACACCGTTGGCTTCAAAGGTTCGACCGCCAATTTCCAAGAAAACTTCAGCAACACCCTGCGCGCCTCCGCCGCCTCCACCGCCACCAGCTCCAATCTTTCGGCCATCCAGGTGGGTACCGGCGTCAAGGTGGCATCGATCAACGCCAACATGAACCAGGGCGCTTTGAGTAGCACCGGGGTGAGCACCGATCTGGGTATTTCCGGCACCGGGTTTTTCGTGGTGGCCAGCCCGATTGACGGCAGCCAATTCGCCACCCGTGCCGGCGATTTCCGCATCGATGACAAAGGCTTTTTGGTCACCACCAAAGGCATGCGGGTGCAGGGCTTAACGGGCGGTGATTACCTGACCGCCCCCGGCACGGTGGGCAACGTGCGCCTGCGCACCAGCGCTGAAATCGCCGCGACCTGGCCGGCGCACAACGCCACCAATATCGCCTCCACGGCCGCCTCGGCTACGGTGGCCGCGGCCGTCGACACTAGCCTTTCGGGACTGGTGACCAGTGCAGCGGGCCAAAACAACGCGACCGCCCGGACCACGGCCACCACCGCCTTGACCGCAGCGACCACCGCAGAAACCACCGCCATCGCCGCCGCAGCAGCAGCCCCGACCGATGTCTCTCTTGCCACCGCATCGGCCGCGGCCACCGCAGTCAAAGTGGCGCTCACCGCCGCCATCGCCGACGGTGATTCCGCTGTGCTGGCGACCCCTTCGGTGACCAGCACCTTCCTGACCTCGTTGACCACCTCCTCGACCACGGCCGCCGCCAGCAAAGTCACTGCCGACGCCGCCGCCTTGGCCGCGACCACCCCAGCCGGCCTGCAGTCCTACTCCTTCGATCCCCAGGGTAACGTGATCGAGTTCTACTCCGACGGCAGTTCGGCGACGACCAATAAGCTGCTCCTGCAAAACTTTAAGGACCCCTCCGCCCTGCAACGCGCCGGTGATAACCTTTTCTCCGGCTTCACCGCCGCCGGTCCCATCACCGGCAGCACCGCGCTCGATGCAACCGGACTGAACAACCCCGGTAACAACGGTCTGGGAACTATCCAGGCCGGCACGCTGGAGTTGTCCAACGTCGATCTCACCGAACAGTTCGCCAACATGATCACCGTGCAGCGCAGTTTCCAGGCCAGCTCGCGCATCGTCACCGTGTCCGACTCGATCCTTGAGGAAGTGGTTAACCTGAAGCGTTAAGTTTTTTAATTTATGTCCGACAAAAAACCAGATGCGGCGCCGGCCGCCGAAAAAGGCGATGGCCACGGGGCGGCGCCGGCGGAGGGCGGCGGTGGTGGTGGTGGAATGAAGGCGATGATGCCGGCGATCATCGCCATTGTGATGGCCCCGGTGGCCACTTGGGGGGTCGCCAACTTCGTGCTGTTGCCCAAGTTTAAGGCCAGCGTGGCCGAAGCGGTTGCCGCGAGCGATCCCGAGGCCGCAGCCCACGGCGAGGCCAAACCTAAAGGCGACGCCAAAGCCGACGCTCATGGTGCCAAAAAAGCTGATCCGCATGGCGCTAAAAAAGCCGACCCGCATGGCGCCAAGGGCGGCGGTGGCGGCGAGGGCTACAAATTTGAAAACGTCGTGGTGAACCTCGCCGGCACCATGGGCACGCGTTACCTCAAGGCCACCTTCCTGATCACCGGCGAGAGGCCCGATTTAGCCGAGCGTTTTGCGGAGGCCAAACCTCAGTTGACTGACATTACGCTCGCGGTGCTGTCCTCGCTTACCCTCGCGGATCTGGAGGAAGCCGGTTTCAAGAACATCCTCCGCGAGCGGTTGCTCGCCTCCTACAATCAGGCCCTTGGCAGCAAGGTGGCCGAAAACCTCTATTTCTCGGAATTTGTAGTTCAGTAATTATGGGCTCCCCTACGGACAACATCGGCGGAGGTATTCTCGATCAGAGCGAGATCGACCAACTGCTGTCGGCTGCGGCAGTGGAGTCCCGTCCTCCGCTGATCCGTGCTGATGGCACGCGCGTTGGTGATACGGAGGCGGTTCGGGTGGAGGCCTATGACTTCCGTAACCCGACGTTCCTGACCGAAGTCGAGCTGCGCCGGTTACGTATTTTGCACGAGGATTTTATCCGCTATCTGGCCGCCCGCCTGGCCATGTTCCTGCGCATGGAGTGCGGTCTTAAAATGGCGCGCTTGCACACGCAGACGTACGCTAAGTTCACCGAGGGGCTGGCGTCACCCTCGCACATTTGTTTGTTCAAAATGGATCCGCTGATCGGAGTGGGTTTATTGGACGTAAATCCGCGGCTCGCGCTGACGTTTGTCGATCGCCTGCTGGGCGGGCGTGGCCATTCAGTGAAGGCCGAGCGGTATCTCACCGAGATTGAGGTGTCGCTGCTGGAAGACGTGCTGAAGATTATTTTGGAGGAGTGGTGCTCGCAGTGGAAAGAGGACAAGGAGCTGCACCACGCGATCATCGGCCATGAGAGCAACGGCCGTTTCCTGCAGACCTCGGCGCGCGACTCGGTGGTGCTGGCGCTAGCCATCGAGGTGAGCTTTGGCGACTGCTCTGAGCAGATTCAGATCGGCCTGCCGTATTACACCATCGAGCCCTTGGTTAAATCCCTGCAACAGCGCCGCCAAAAGGACACCGCGCCGGTGGCCGCCGCAGCCAAGGCCGAGTGGCATGATGTGTACGAGCACGTGCAACTGCCCGTGCGCGCTGAATGGAACCTGCCCGACATGCCGCTGCGCGAAATCGCCAGCATGCGTGTGGGCGACCTGTTGGAAATCCCGATGGGTAACATCGAGCAGACCCGCGTGCTGCTGAATGGAATACCCAAATTTTTAGGCACTGTCGGCCTCGAAGGCCAGCAGGTCGCCGTGAAACTTAACCGTAAACTGACCGAGGCAGACCAAGCTCGGTCCTAAAATATCATGGAAAGCGCTACAATTGATCTGGTGATGGATGTGAAGGTGAAGGTCACCGTGCAACTCGGTTCGAGCATGCTCTCGATGCGCGAGGTGCTGGCGCTGGCCTCAGGCTCAGTTATCCAGCTGCAGCACAAAGCCATCGAACCGGTCGGGCTCTACGTGAACGACAAACTCGTCGCCTACGGCGAGGTCGTGGTCGTGGAGGAGAATTTCGGTATTAAGATCATCGAACTGATCGGCCCCGCTTCCTAATGCGCCTCCCCTTTTTTACCTCTTCCAGCTTAGTACGCTGGCTGACAGTGGTAGTTGGCTGCGTCGTTATGGAGACGACGCAGCTGATGCACGCTGCCGAACCCCTTCCAACCGCCCGAGAGGGCGAAACCCTGCTTTATCCCGCCGGTGGCCCGACGCCTCCCGGCGTTGCACCCGCAACCCCAGCGGCCACTTCCGCGACCTGGGTATTTGTGGTGCTGGTCGGCATGACTGCCGGCGCGGTGTGGTTGTGGCGCCGCCGGCAACCCAGCAAGCCGGGCCGCCGTGGCAATATTCAGATCGAGGATACGCGTGCGCTGGGCAACCGGCAGTTCCTCGTCGTGGCCTCCTGCGATGGCCGCCGGTTCCTGCTCGGTGTCGCCGCCGGCGGCATTCAAATGCTTTCGACCCTGGATTCCCAAGACGACCTCGATGACGCCAACAACGCCTAGCGAGAGCAGTGGCCTGTGGAGCGCCACAGTCCTGCCTGCCTTCATTTTAAAACTCGCCGCGTGGTGCTGCCTCGTAGGCCGTAATATTCGAGTTGGCGCATTCGTCTTCCCCGCAAAATTAACGAAATTCTTAGATCCGTTTAGCCGCGAAAGAACGCAGAGAACGCATAGAAATACAGGGTTTTTTCTTTGCGCTCCTTGCGTTCTTTTGCGGCCAAATTGCCTTGGTTTTATCCGACACGTTTCCTGTTACTGCTTCCTCGCGCTGGTGCTGCTCATGCCTGCGGTGTTGACCGCCCAGGAGGCGGCTGGGGCCCCGGCTGCGGCGGCTGCTCCTTGGCGACTGGCGGTGGATTTGGAGGGTGGGGAAGGCAAGGCGGGTTCGGCCAGCGTGGGCATGCAGATCGTCGTGGTGATGACGCTGCTGAGCGTCGCCCCGTCGCTGATCCTGTTAATGACCTCGTTTACCCGCATCGTCATCGTGCTCGGTTTTGTGCGCACCGCGATCGGCGTGCCCAGCGCCCCGGCCAATCAAATTATCACCGGACTGGCCCTGTTCCTGACGCTTTTTATCATGGGGCCGGTCCTGGAGAAATCTTACAACAACGGGATGAAGCCCTACATGGAGGGCAAGTTAGGGACGGCTCAGGCGCTGGAGGCCGCCTCGCAGCCCCTGCGCGAGTTCATGCTCAAACAGACCCGCACCCGCGACCTGGAATTTTTCCTGCAATTGGGGCGTTTTCCACCGACCAAAGTCGATGACCTGCCGCTGCGCGTGGTGGTGCCCGCCTACATCATCAGCGAACTGCAAACCGCTTTCCAGATGGGGTTTCTCATCTTCCTGCCCTTCCTCGTGATCGATCTGCTCGTCTCGGCCACCCTGATGGCGCTGGGCATGATGATGATGCCGCCGGCGACCATCGCGTTGCCCTTTAAACTCCTGCTCTTTGTCCTCGTCGATGGCTGGCACCTGGTGGTGCAAAGCCTGGTAACGAGCTTCCGCGTATGAACGCCGAGGCCGCCATTGATACGTTTAAGACGGTGTTGATGTTCTCACTGTACCTGATGGCGCCCTTTGTCGGCGTGATTCTGATCGTCGGTTTGGTGACCAGCCTGGTGCAATCGGTCACCAGTATTCAGGAGGCAACGCTGACCTTTGTGCCCAAGTTGATCGCCCTGGCCGGAGTGATGCTGCTGCTCGCCCCGTGGGTGTTGCGGCTGCTCTCCGAGTATACGGTGCAATGCCTGATGCGCATCAGCAGCATGGGGCCCTAGCCCGCGAAGGCCATGCCCTGGGCTGACATACTGGTGGTCATGATGGGCTCGCTGAGGGCCATTGGCGTGGTGATGGCCCTGCCGACGATGGGCGGCACCACGTTGCCGCCCATGTTGCGGGTGGCCTTGTCGTTTATGTTGGGCGGGCTGTTGGCCTCGGTGGCCCCGCCCGGGGTGGTGCCGCCGACCTCCGCGCTGGTCAGTCTGGCGGGGGCATCGTTGCACGAGGTGTTGCTCGGTTTGGCGATGGGGCTGGTGATGCGCATGGTGATGTCCGGGGCGGAGTTGGCCGGACGGTTGATATCGGGTGAAGTGGGTTTGATTGCCGCGCCCGGCTTTGACGTGCCGAAACCCTCGCAGGAGCCACTGCCCGCGCTCATGGGTTTCTTTGCCGGGTTGATGTTTTTCGCGTTACACGCCCATGAGCAGGTGCTGGCGGCCTTTGCGCGCAGTTTTGTGATCGCGCCGCCGGGCATGGGCGGCCTGAGCCCGATGGCGGCCGAGACCCTGGTGGGTGGATTGTCGGCGCTTATGGAAATGGCGCTGCGCATGGCCGCGCCGTTTATTGCGCTCAATTTCGTGATCACCTTCGCCTTTGCGATTTTAGGGCGGGCGGTGCCGAAGATGAACGTGTTCATCATCAGTGGTGCCATGCGCTCGCTTATGGGCATGATGCTGCTGGCTGGCGGCGGGGCGTTGTTTACCCGGTACCTATCGGGCGCGTTTGATCGGCTGCCGTGGACGATGCTGGAATTGGTGACGAAGCGTTGAGCGGTCTTAGCGCTCGGTAAGAGGCAAATTGGACGTGTAGCGTTTGGCCGTCCCTGGCCAAGGATCGGGAATGATACCATTTTGCATTCAAACGCATTAAAACCCGCCCAACTACCGTGGTCACATCAGTAGCGACCCATCATCCAATCTTAAAAAACGGATTTTTAACCACTAATAATCACTAATATACACTAATACAGAAGCGGCGAATCCCGTGTTTGTATTAGAGGAAATTAGTGGTCATTAGTGATTAAGACGGTTCGTTTGTATTTCTTTGGACGCGAAATGGTGTCAGCCCGCCCCCGATCACCCTAATAAACCTGAATTCCGAAGTTCAAACCAGCCACAGATTACACAGATTGCACAGATACAATTCCTTGGGAGGTAAACGAACTCAACTTGATCCCCTTTTTCATCCTGCCTTTAAATTCAGTAACACTCTGTCATCTGTGCTCATCTATGAATTCCGTGGTTAAAACTTCGGCGTTCGGGATAAAAGGGACTTATTCCCTTCGCTATATAATTATAGTCTTTGCTGTTTAATGTTTCAGGCAGGTGATAATTCCATTCGCCAGATCCAGCAAGGGCCCTCCGGTAGCAATAGGTATAACCCCGTCGGCAATCAGTTCCTCCACTTGGTGAACGAAGGCCGTGGTTAAGTTAATGGTTGCTTTGGGGTTCTTGGGGAGTTTGGCGAGCGCCTGCTCCAGTTTCACCGTCAAGGCGTTGCCTTGGGCTCGCGTTAATACACCGCTTTTCACCAGGTTTTTAACCGTCTTTTCAAGCTCGGTGAAGACTTTCCCCACGGGCTTCGCGTAAACTTGGATGATGTCAGCGGTGCTGCAGACGTGGCCATCGTTGACGATAAGTTTTATAGTATATAGGCCGATTTGGTCGGCCACGAATGAGGGGAATGCTGTTGTCCGGTTGCGTAGTTTAGCCTCACTGCACGCTGGTTTACCGATCAATTCCCATACATAGGTGAGCGGATCACCGTCGCAGTCGAAGGAGTTGGAGCCATCCAGATTGACTAGGCAGCATTTCACAACGGTTTGATCAGGGCCGGCGTTGGCCACCGGTGGAGTGGTGTAGCCCCACACTTTAAGTTCATCTATGACGCCATCTACATTCGGTTCCCAATTATGCCGCTGCCAGTTTTCCTGATAGGGCCGTGAGCCAACATACAAGTTCATCGGTTCATTCCAGACAAAGCGGCCCCCGTTGCCCTCGGCGAAGTTCTCGGAGGGATTGAAGCCAAAGGGAATGGTATCATTAAAAAGCAGTTGATTTTTAATTGTGCCATCCGGCAGCCCGCCATCCCACTTCATCGTGATTTTTATCGGCTTATTGAGGGTCCATTGCGGTTCGAGCCCAGGGTAATAGTACGCGCCTGAACGGTTTGCGTTATCATAGTCGATTGCGTTGAAAGCTCCGCGGTCCTGCCAGTCGTTGAATGTTAATGACATGGATATCTTTTCGGGGGTATCCTTGTGGCCATAATAGAGGAGGTCTACCACATGGCCGACGCGATAATCGCTCCAGGATGGCGTGTACCAAAATTCGATTTCGCCCTTGGGGGCTAATTGTAAATCGCGAAATTCGATGTAGTTATTGGGGATGTCGAGGTTTCCTGTTCGGGGCGCCGAACGGAATCCATTGCCCGCATAACCGGGGTGATAATAAAGATCGCCAATCTTCACGCCTGGTACTCCCACTTTGCTCTTGGCCACCTCACAGTCGGATCCCAGTTTATTCCATAGTTGGAGGTATTTAACGGGTTCTGGGCATTTAACGGGTTCAGGGCATTGGTTGGCTTCGCAAATCGAGGGAAATCCGAGTTGGGCCATGATCAACAGCCCGAGGGAACTGGCACTCCATGTCATTTTCATATGATTCCTGTGGTTGGGGTATTATAGTACTTTGGGACTTTTCGCCCGAGGTAACGCGGGCGTCTACTATTTTGTATGGGTGTCCAATTAAATCAACCGACGTGGCGTGTTTATTGAGTTGAATTTAGTCTGCGGAGTTGTCCCCCATTTCAGTGAATATAGTTGGGGTATATAATGGTATTATGGGGTTTGGCGCTCAGGTTTTTGGGTAATTATACCATCTCGCAATTAAAGAAATACAGGCGAACAAAGAATGCCGAGGGGGGAGGGCGAGTTTTATCAGCTAATAGCCGCTAATAAATCCATGGATTCATTGCTTCTGAATTAGGGTGTCTTGGCGTTCATACTCTTTAGCAACAAAACCGGGTCTTTAACCTGAATTCCGAAGTTCAAACCAACCACAGATTACACCGATTGCACAGATACAATTCCTTAGGAGGTAAACGAACTCATCTTGATCCCCTTTTTCATCCTGTCTTTAAATTCAGTAACACTCTGTTATCTGTGCTCATCTGAATTCCGTGGTTAAAACTTCGGCGTTCGGGTTTAACGCAAAGTCGCAGAGGCGCAAAGAAAGCATTCGCTCAAAACGAGTTGTCTCATACTTCGAGCCTTAGCGTCCTTGCGTTAAAAGTCCTGAATAGCTGTGTAATGGGTATCATTAGCGGTTAAACTTAGTCGCTGGATGTTTTGGCCGCATGGTCGTTGCTGCGTTGATTCGTAATCGTAGCCCGGTTTTTATTCGTATGATCTGGAAATGGTATCAGGCGGTGGGTATGAGCGGACCACCTCTTTATAAGTTGGCATGGACCTGAGTGGTCGTTGGGGCTTTGTTCCGAATGCTTTAACCCCCCATAAAATGAAAAACTCCCTAGCTCACTCGCTCCGTTGCATTATTGCGCTTCTGGTCATCGGTTTCGCGGTTTCCTCCGCTTCCGCTGGCGATAAGGCACCCTCCGAAAAGGTTCTGAAAAAGTACGACCTCGATAAAGACGGTAAGCTCGATGAAACCGAGATGTCCAAATGGAATGCCGATAAAAAGGCCGCTGCTGAAAAGAAAAAGGCCGCCGAAGCCGCTAAGTAATTTCGCTTTCTGTTTTTTTTTAGACCCCGCCCGATGTGGCGGGGTCTTTTTTTTTGCTTGTCGATCACGGACGACACGGAGGTCGTCCCTCCAGGGGATCGGCACGTGGGATCACACGTGGGATGAAATCGGGTACGAGAGGGAGGGCCCACCGCCGTGTGGGCTGGGTCGAGCACGCGTAAACCGGATCGGCGCACCCCTTCACTCCGCCGCAAACACCAGTGGCCAAATCACCTAGCGGCACAATTTGCCGCTTCTTGAGCGCGATCTTCATTTTTCTTTTCCGACGCGCTTCGGTAATCTTTTTTTAAAGTTTAAAAACTTTATATGTAAGTACTTAGGGTTGTTGATACGCGCTTGGCAGCGGGCTTGCTAAGTAAGTTCTCCCTTTCAATGGCCGACGACGATAAAGACTCAAAGACCGAAGAAGCCACAGGCAAGCGCCTGACGGAGGCCCATGACAAGGGGCAGTTCGCGCGTTCGGCGGAGTTGGGCATGGTTTGCTCCCTAGCGGCCGCGTTTTTTGCGCTCACCCTCGGTGCCACCGGCGGCGCCCGCGAGGTTGCCGAGTACACCAGCAACGTGTTGGCGCACTTGAGTATCGATGCTTTTCATCCCGGCCATGTACCGCTGCCGGTGGTGGCCGCCGGTAAGGTGGTTGCCGTCGTCTTGACGCCGATTCTTCTGGCCACCGTGGTGGCTTCGCTGCTCGCCGGCGGTTTGCAGAGCGGCTTCCAGCTCACCCCCGAGGCTCTCGGCTTTAAACTTGAAAAGCTCAACCCGATCCCCGGGTTTCAGCGCCTGGTTTCCCAGCAGGTCGTGGTGAACGGTTTTGTCGACTTTTTGAAAATGTGCGCGATCGGCGCGTGTCTGTGGCTGGCGCTCAAGCAGTTGCTGGCCGACCCGCTCTTCACCACGCCGATGGAGGTCGCTTACCTGGGCCAATTTATGCTCGGCAGTATGCGCTCCCTGCTGTCGCGTCTGATGCTGGCATTGAGCGTGATCGCCGCGATCAGCTACGCCTACGAGAAGTACAAAACAGGCAAGGACCTCATGATGACCAAGGAGGAGGTCAAGGAGGAGGCCAAGCAGGCCGAGGGTAACGCGTTGGTCAAGGGCGCCATCCGCCGCATGGCCCGCCGTCTCGCTCAGCGCCAGATGCTCGCCGCCGTAGCCACCGCCGATGTGGTGGTGACCAATCCGACTCACTACGCCGTTGCCCTCAAATACGAGCGCGGCATCGACGCCGCCCCCATGGTGCTGGCCAAGGGCGAGAACGCCCTCGCTCGCCGCATTAAGGCCCTCGCCGCCGAGCACGAGGTGCCGATGGTCGAAAACCGCCCCGTCGCCCGCATGCTTTACTCCACCGCCACCGTCGGCGAGGCCATCCCGTCCGAGCTTTACCAGGCGGTCGCCGGCATCCTCGCCTTCGTTTACCGCACCCACCGCTACTACTTCTATCGCCTGCCGAGCCGCCGCGCCGCCGCCGCTCAACAAGGAGGCTTCGCCGCATGAGCGCCGCCTCCGCCACCGCCCCGGCCCCAGTCGCCCCGGCGCTCTCTTCGGTGTTCCAGAAGCGCGCCGACTTGGTGTTTACCGTCTCCCTGTTCTCGACGGTAATGCTGCTGATCATGCCGGTGCCAACCCTCTTGTTGGACCTGCTCTTGGCCATCAGCATCGGTTTCTCGTTGCTCATGATGATGATCGTCATCTACGTGCGCGAGCCCTCCGAGTTCTCCGGCTTCCCCACGATCCTGCTGGCCTTCACCCTGTTCCGGCTGGCCCTCAACATTTGTACCACCCGCCTCATTCTCACCACGGGCGAGGCCGGCGGGGTCATCGAGTCGTTCGGACACTTCGTTATTCAGGGTAACTATGTGGTCGGCTTCGTGGTCTTTATCATCCTGGTGTTGATCAACTTCGTGGTGATCACCAAGGGCGCCGGCCGTATCGCCGAGGTGAGCGCCCGTTTCACCCTCGACGCCTTGCCCGGTAAACAGATGGCCATCGACGCCGAGCTCAACGCCGGCGTGATCGACGAGGTTTCGGCCACCGCGCGACGCATGAAGGTGCAAAAAGAGGCCGACTTCTACGGTGCGATGGACGGTGCCTCGAAGTTCGTGCGCGGTGAAGCCGTCGCCGGTATCATGATCACGTTGGTCAACGTGTTGGGCGGTTTCGCCATCGGCGTGATGCAAATGGACATGACCATGGCCGAGGCGCTGCAGAAGTTTACCCTGCTGTCGATCGGTGATGGTCTGGTCTCGCAGATCCCCGCGCTGGTGGTGTCGGTGGCAGCCGGTTTGCTCGTCACACGCGCCGCCGGTAACACCGGCATGGGTGTGCAAATCGGTGGCCAGTTAATCGCTTATCCCCGCGCCCTGCGTGTCGTTGGCGTGATGTTGGGCGGCTTCGGCCTGATGCCCGGCATGCCGATTCTGCCCTTCGCTGTACTCGGCGGCCTGGCCTACTACGTCGGCCACCAATGCGGTAAGGGTAAACCCGATGAGTTTGCCGCCGCTCCGGTCTCCGTGCTGCCCGCCGCCACCGGCAAGGCCGGGGACGCCGGTGCCAACGGAGCTAAGTCGGGTGGCACTGCCCCCGGCAACCCCAACATCCCCGAGGAGTTGCGCAAGGTTATCGATCAGGACGTGTTTGCCATCGAGGTGGGTTACGGTCTGTTGCCCTTGGCCGATGCCAACCGCGGCGGTGACCTGATCGCCCGCATCACCGGCGTGCGCAAGAGTCTGGCCCGCGAGCGCGGCGTGATCGTGCCGCCGATCTCTGTGCGCGACAACTTGGAGCTGGAGTCCAACGACTACCGTTTCCTGCTGCGCGGCAAAGCGGTCGGCCGCGGGGTGGTTTACGCCTCCCGCTGGATGGCGATGAACGTGACCGGCAGCCGCGTCGCCCTGCGTGGCACGCCCTGCCGCGAGCCGGTGTTCGGCTTGGAAGCGGTTTGGATCGAGGAGAGCGAGCGCAAGGTCGCCGAAATCAACGGCTACACGGTCGTCGACGCCGCTTCGGTGGTCATCACGCACCTGTCCGAGGTGCTCAAAACCTCGGCGCACCACTTGGTTGGCCGCCAGGAGGTGCAGACCCTGGTTGATCACGTCAAAGTCACGCATCCGGCGCTGGTGGCCGAGCTGCTGCCCGACTTAGTAGGTCTGGGCATTATCCAACGCGTGATGCAAAACCTGCTGCGCGAAGGTGTTCCGGTGCTGGGCCTGCCGATCATCTTGGAAGGCATCGCGGACTTCGCCGGCACCACCAAAAATCCCGACGACTTGAGCGAGTTGGTACGCCGCCGTCTGGGCATGTACTTTGTCGGTGAATATGAGAGCCGCCCCAATGTGATCCGCGCGCTCACGCTCGATCCGCGTCTGGAGCAGGCGCTTGCCTCCCGCGTGCACCGCACCCCGGGTGATGTCGGTCTGGCCCTCGATCCGGTGCTCGGCCGCCACTTGCTGGAACAACTCTCCAAGGGCGCCGCAGCCCTCACCGAAAGCGGTGCGCCGTCGGTGGTGGTGGTGGGTGCCGAATTGCGCCTGCCGCTGCGCCGCTTCCTAGAGCCCTCCTTCCCGCGCCTGTCGGTGCTCGCCTACCAGGAATTGCCCTCCGCCACCGAGGTGGAAAACGCCGGAATCATCGCCGCCCCTCTCAACCTACCTCTGCCGGCCCACGCCCGCGCCGCCGCTTAAGTAGCACCCCGCCATGCCCGCCACCGCTTTAGCCCCCACCTCCGCCGCCCCCGGCACCTACCGTTTCGAGGTGGGTTCCACCGCCGAGGCCGTCTCGGTCATCCAGACCCAACTCGGGCCCGAAGCCCGCGTGCTGTCGGTGCAGACCAGCCCCCGCCGGGGTTTCGGCCGCCTGTTCGGCGCCCCGCGCTTTACCGTCATCGCCGAGCTGCCCGCCCCGGCCTTGCCCGAGCCCGCTGCCGAGGTGATCGAGCGCGCCCAATCGCCGATTCGCGACAACCAACTCGGGCTGGTCGCCGGCTCGCGCCTGCCGCTGGTGTTGCGCCGCGCCGGTTTCCCCGAACGCCTGATCGGCCGTCTGGAAGCCTCCCCGGGCTGGTCGCGCGCCCTGTCCCGCCCGCTGCACGTGGCGATGGTGGATTTGGCCCGCGACCTGCGCGCGGCAGCCGGCCCGCTGCGGCCCTTGCCCGAGCGTGTGGCCTTCCTCGGTGCGTCCGGTGTGGGCCGCACCACCGCACTGTGCAAATGGCTGTCTCGCGAAGTGTTTATGCGCGGCCGTTCGGGCCGGGTGTGGCGCGTGGAGTTCGGCCGGCCCAATCCCGCGCCCTCGCTCGATGTGTTTTGCGAGGCGCTGGGGGTGCCGGTGGAGCATTACGCGCCCGACATGACCGAGAGCCCCGCCGAGGCCGCTGAGTTTCACCTGGCCGATCTGCCCTGTCTGCCCGCCGCCGGCACCCGCGAAGCCCGCGAACTGACCCAGTTTCTTGATAAGGAAAAATTTGCCGGGCGAGTGTTGGTGTTGAACGCCGCCTATGATGCCGAAGCCCTGCGCGAAGCCTATGCGCGCGGCCGCGATTTCGGTGCAACCCATTTGGTTTGCACGCATTTAGATGAAACCCCGCGCTGGGGCCGCTTGTGGGAGTTCCTGCTCGAAGGCGAACTCTCCCCGCTGTTCCTGAGCACCGGCCCCGGACTGACCGGAGAACTGGAAACCGATGTGCTCGACCGGGTTTTGGCCCGCAGTCTGTCGCTGGTAGGCGAGGGGGTGCACTCATGAGGTACGTCTTTTTATTCTCTGGAGTGTGCGGCTTCGTGTTGGTGGCAGCCGTGGGCTATTTCGCCGAGCGCCCGTTTGATTTGGTGCTGCGCGACGCCGCGCTGGCCTGCCTGGGCTCGGCCCTGGTCGGCCGCTGGTTCTGGAGCGTGTTGGATCGCGCTTTTGCCTCGACCATGGAGGTGCGCCGCGCCGCTGCCGAAGCCGCTCACGCCACCGAAGAAGCCACCAAGGAAGCCGCCAAGGGCTCCATCAATAAAACCACAGCATCCCTCTCAACTGCCGCGAATAAACAGTCCCCGACTCGACCCTCGTCTGCCTCCGCGACCGCCACAGGCCCGGCCGCTACCCACCGCTAGTGAGTTATCTTAACCCGTTATCGCCATGAAATCTGCTACCAAGTCTGCGCCTTCCGATTCCACCGCCACCCTCAGCGCCCCCACGGTTTCCACCTCCGCCCCCGCTAACCCGAACCTCGGCTCCTCGGCATGGCGAGCCTACCAATCCGTCGGCGGTACGGTGGACGAAAAGGAACTGCTGGAGCGTTACCTGCCGCTGGTGCGCAACGTCGTCGATCGCCTCAAGCTCACCCTGCCAGCCCATGTGGATGCCGACGACCTTTACAGTGTGGGCGTTACCGGGCTGATCGCCGCCGTGCGCCGCTTCAACCCCGAGCAGCAGCACACCTTCGCCGCTTACGCCTCCGCCCGGGTGCGCGGAGCGGTGCTCGACGAACTGCGCCGCCTCGACTGGTTTCCCCGCCGCGCCCGGGCCAAGGCCCGCAAGATCAAGGCCGCCATCACCACGCTTGAGCAAAGCCTTGGCCGCCCGCCTACCGACGACGAAATTCGCACCCTGCTCGGCCTTTCCGTCAAAGATTACGCCCACTGGCTGGTCGAGGTGCGCCCGATCAGCTTCGTGGCCATCGACGACAACGGTGCGACCGAGGAGGCCGGCGGCACCAGCCGTCACGAGATGATTGCCGACGACCAGGCCGTGCCCGTGCACACCACCATGGAGAACGAGGAAATGGGCGCACTCATGGCTCTTAAAATTCAGGAACTGCCCGACATCCAGCGCCGGGTGCTGGCGATGTATTACCACGAAAACATGCGCCTGGGTGAAATCGCCGCTGTGTTTAACCTCACCGAGTCGCGCATTTGCCAGATCCACGCCCGCGCCCTGCTCGGGCTGCGCGCCCAACTCGAACACGCCCGCAACCGCTAGGTTTAACCTGAGTTCGCTCGCAGCCCAAACGGCGGCGGGCGCTTAAACCCTTCAATTCCCCATGTTTGTACTCATCGGCTTAGCTATCGTTTTTGCCTCCACGATCGTCGGCTTTATGATGGCGGGTGGTAATCCCATCGTGCTCATCCACGCTTCGGAGTTCGTGGTGATTCTGGGCATTGCCTTGGGTGTGTTGGTCATCTCCACGCCGATCGGC